>NZ_BAABFL010000464.1:0-46758 GCF_039540975.1 Kistimonas scapharcae | reverse complement strand
TTCTTTTCCGACATGCTCACACACCTTAATAGGGTTTCAAGATTACCCTTGTTTGTGTGTCCGGAAAACTATAACCACTTCACACCTTATTTAAAACCACCGACAACAAGCTGATCCGCAGAAACGCCCACTTCACTTTTTGATATACACTCAATCTATTATAAAACCAAAACATTCAACGTATTCTGCGCATATATGACAAATGCTAAAAATCCACTTATTATGCGCAAAGCATACTCTAACACCAAAAGAAAAAACATATAACTGTATTTACCGAACACACAGAGAAAATAAAAACCATATCACACTCAAACAAAAACAACATTACATCCATAACTAACAAAAACTGCCATTTACTTTTTCAAGATCGTATACCCAAGCACTATTAATCGCACGTTTTTTCTATTTACATCATAAAACCTACTTTGAATAGGTTAATATGAGAACAAACGTACATTAACCGAATGTCGGCGTCACACTGACGTTTGTATATAAAAATCACTATTTAACGGGCGTCTTTGAAGCAGAAGTCTATCCTTATATAACCTTGGCATTGTCCATGGTTAAACGTAATTTTTTGGGCTCTCCTTTAAACACTCGGAGAGAAAACCATGACTATCACTAACGAAACGGTACTGTGTGAATGGTAATAGTAATCAGGACAGCGTAATAAATCAGGTACTTTATATATTACTTCTGATGGCCATGACTAAAGACAGGTAGAACTCAATGCCGACGACAGTCAGAAAAAGCAGAAACAGCAATAGTACACCGTTTGAAGCCCGTATGGCTGTCACTCGTGATGACATGGAAGCCATCATGAGGCTACGGCACAGTGTTTTTAATCAGACCTTTGGCGCACGGTTTTCACATTGTGAAAACGGCATGGATTACGATAGCTTTGACCCCCTTTGCCGCCATCTTATTGTGAAGGATAGGAGTAACAACCAGACCATTGCCACAACCCGCCTGCTGACCGAACAGAAAGCCCAGTTAATTGGCTCTTTTTACAGTGAAAATGAGTTTATCTTACCGGGTCTTAAAGAATTACCAGATCCCATTCTTGAGCTGGGGCGAGTCTGTATTCATGAAGACTATCGCAATCGAAGTGCCATTCTCAGCCTTTGGCAGGCGCTTTCCAAGGTACTGACAACAACCGATACCGAGGTACGATTCCTCATTGGCTGTGCCAGCATCAGCATGGATGATGGAGGCATTCAGGCGGAAGCGATTATGCGTATACTTCGTGCAAACTATATGGATACCAGCCGCATCAAGGCAACGCCCCTTGTGCCATTACCGCAGGTGGATCTTCCCGACAATGTCGTCACATCTATCCCCCCCTTTCTCAAGTTTTGCCTTCGACTGGGCGCAAAAGTTTGCGGGGAACCCAGTTGGGATCGCGATTTTGGTGTCGCTGATGTGTTTACTCTTCTGGATCTGCATGAGCTTAATCGGCATACGCATCGTTACGTCAATCGGTTTCTCTGAAAGAAGAAGACATTAACTAAAAAAAGGGGGATTCCTCCCCCTTTTTTTAGTAACGTGATCAGCTGATTTTCACCGGCTCAAACTGTGCAATTTTGTCACGCCACTCTTCAGGCCCCGTCTGGTGAACAGATGTTCCTTTGCTATCAACAGCCACCGTTACTGGCATATCTTCTATATCGAATTCATAAATTGCTTCCATGCCAAGATCATCGAATGCTACCACCTTGGCCTGCTTAACTGCCTGCGCAACCAGATAAGCCGCACCACCGACCGCCATCAGGTACACCGCTTGATTATCGCGAATCGCCTCAATCGCAGCAGGGCCACGTTCAGCCTTACCGATCATGCCAATCAACCCCGTTTGCTCGAGCATGGTGCGGGTAAATTTATCCATTCTGGTTGAGGTCGTAGGACCGGCAGGTCCGACCACTTCATCGCGTACAGGATCAACTGGCCCAACGTAATAGATGAAACGGTTTTTCAGATCAACAGGCAATGTCTCACCGTTGGCAAGCATATCCACCATACGTTTGTGCGCAGCATCACGACCTGTAAGCATTTTTCCTGAAAGCAATACGGTTTCACCAGGCTGCCAGTCACGAATATCTTCTGCCGTTATCGTATTGAGATTGACTCGACGAACACTGTCTCCAACTTCCCAGGTAATATCCGGATAATCATCCATGGAAGGAGGTGTCAAAACGGCTGGACCGGAGCCATCCAGGGTAAAATGTGCATGTCGGGTAGCAGCACAATTCGGAATCATGGCCACAGGCTTAGAGGCTGCATGGGTTGGATAGTCCATGATTTTGACATCAAGAACAGTCGTTAAACCGCCTAATCCCTGCGCCCCGATACCAAGCTTGTTAACCGCCTCAAAGATTTCAAGACGAAGCTCTTCAACTCTGCTCTGAGGGCCTCGGTCACGGAGTTCATGAATATCAATGGGATCCATCAAGGACTGCTTAGCCAGTACGGCTGCCTTCTCTGCCGTCCCTCCAACGCCGATACCCAACATACCCGGCGGGCACCAACCAGCACCCATTGTAGGGACAGTCTTGACCACCCATTCAACAATATCATCTGACGGATTCAGCATGGCCAACTTGGATTTATTTTCAGATCCGCCGCCTTTGGCAGCCACCTGAACATCCACTATGTCACCGGGTACCAGACTAGTGTGAATAACAGCCGGCGTATTATCTTTGGTGTTTGTCCGTTTTCCCGCAGGATCGGCAAGAATGGAAGCACGCAGCACATTATCGGGGTGCATATAAGCACGCCGAACCCCTTCATTGACCAAGTCTTCTACCCCTTGCTTGGTATCAAAGCGAACATCCATGCCTATTTTAAGAAAAACCGTCACAATACCGGTATCCTGACAGATAGGACGTCGCCCCGTTGCACACATACGAGAGTTAATCAGAATTTGCGCCATGGCATCCTTGGCAGCCTGCGACTGTTCTTTCTCATAGGCATCGTGGACAGCCTTGATGAAGTCAACCGGGTGGTAATAGGAAATGAACTGTAAAGCGTCGGCAATGCTCTGTATAAAATCTTCTTCTCGTATAACAGTCATCGTTTTCCGGACTCCTTTGACTGGCGTATCCGCTCGCCTTCCGACGAACAAATCCATCGCCACGGCTGAACACGGTAATGCATTATTGTAAAGGTGTGGTCGGAGTATACCACTATCCATAAAGAGGGGGATTCTTTGTCCAACACAACTCGGTTACACTCGAAAAAATTTTAACAGACGGCTTCAATGAGAGAGGCGATGGTACAAATCGTTTTTGGTGATAGAGTTTTTCAAACAGCGCCAGGGAACTCACTCCTTGATACACTGCTGGAACAGCACTGCCGCATCCCATGGTCCTGCAGGGCCGGGCTATGCCACTCATGCCTGATGCAGACCACCCACGGCTCAGTACCTATAGAGGCCTGTTCCAACCTCTCACCAGACCAGGTAGAAAGTGGCTTTTTCCTAGCCTGCCAATGCTACCCCACCAGCGATATCACCGTTCGCTTACCTGAGCGCCACCTTCAACCACAACCAGCGGTGATCACCGGGAAAGACCTTCTCTCTCCAACATTGCTCGCGATTAGGCTGGCACCACGCCTCCCGCTGCAGTATCGCCCTGGACAGCACATCCTGCTGTGGCGTAATGCAACCGACAGCAGCCGTTACTGTCTTCTGTCACAACCCGAACAGGACAGCGAATTGCTGATTCATGTGGAACGGCGGGTCGGTGGCACATTCAGCCGATGGCTGTTTGATGAAGCGGCTTGCGGCACCCAAGTGACACTCAGTGAGTTGGCCGGCCAGTGTCATTACCAGCCAGACCGGGATGACAAACCCACCATCCTATTTGGCAGCGGCGTTGGTATTGGTGCCGCTATGGCGATCACCCGCGACACACTCTTGCACAATCCATCATCGATTCTTGTAACACTCTTGCACGCAGACACCGAATCACCCGAAACGTTTTACCTCCGCCATAACGATCTGCCTGAGTCACTGCTGCAGACGATCACTCTACAAGCGCCTATAGAGAAGATTGATGAACTCCTGGCAGAACGTCGCTTCCAAAATGCACAGATCAAGTTGATTGGTCAGAGTGACAGTGTGCTCACCTTAGAGCACACACTAAAAAAAAGAAGGTATCCAGACACCCAGCTCGTCACTCAACCCTTTGCCCCCATACTACCCGACTGATTATCGCCGGTATACGATGACCCTGGGTATAAATCAGGAATAACGGAAACACTGGATGTCACAACCATGTCGGGATACGGTGCATTATCAAAAGCCAGCTCAACAAACCACGCCGTCCACCCAGACTTGGGCGACTCAATATCAATGCTGAACTGGCAAGGTTCTACTCGCTCAATCTCCACGTTTTCGGGTTTATACTGCAACCCGTTCTGAGAAAGCGCTGTCATTCGAAAATCGCGAGCCTCAGGATTGGTCACCTGCCATAAAACAGCACGTTTTGGGCAAACCGGCATACTCGCAGCCAGCCGACCCACCCCTGGACGCCTCCAGTTCACATCCGGCAATGTCCGGTTTTCAACCCTTGCACCGAAAAACGCTTCAAATGTATCCGTAGCCCGCGCCAAGCCACCGGGATCCCTGAAAACATAATGTCGACTATTGGGAAACGTTCGTATCCACGTCGGCCCCACAAGTTCTTGCACGTAGAGCTTCGCTGAGTCTGGTGGAAAAAAATCATCACCTGACGCAGTCACAATATATTTGGGCATGTTCAGGCGATCACGGTAGCGATAGGGGTCCACCAACATCAGCAAACGATACATTTCAGGGGTATGAACATAAGAAAAGACATCATGTTCAGGTGCATAATAATCACTGAGTGCAGGTATCGGCCCCTGATGCGCTTTATAGACATGATCAATAAACGCCTCGCTTTTGAGGATATCAATCACGACAGGTATGAGAGAATCAGTTCGCTTATCAACAGCGGCAGTAAGCCATGCGGTCCATCCCCGCTTGGAAGCTCCCGCCAGCACAAAACGCTCAACATCAATGCCTTTATACGACAAAACGGCCTGAACAGTATCCATCGCCCGTACAGCGGACTTGACCATCGGAAACTGCAACAGCAATGCTGCACTTTCCTCAGAATCCTTGAGGTAGTGATACCAGGTCCAGGCAATAAGATCATCTTCCTTTCGCGGCTTACCATCAGCAAAGCGCAGATACTGATTCGGTACATCTTTCAGGTCCACAACGACCGCGCCGGTAGTGGCTGCAATTTTGGCGAAATCAACCTGATTGAATACATCGTATGTCACATCACCATGTTCAGGGTCTCGAGGGTATCGAGTCCCCCCATCGATGAACAAAAACGCCTTTTCTGAGCGAACAACCTCCGGGCGGTAAATCATCAGGCGATGACGCCAGACCGGCTCAGAAACACCATATTTCATCGCCGCAGACCAGGTCTGTGAGACCATACTGACCTGGTAAAGCTTTACTTTGGCGCTGGGAACATCGGCAACGTTTTGCCACGCTTCCCCTTCCAGCGTCCATTCCCAACTATTATCCGGTTGCTGAATATAGTCATCCAACGCAGTCCTGTGCACAGGGCTACCCCCATCCTTTCTCATCCCGCAGGCAGACAATACGGGCATCACCGCCAGTACGCCAGCAAGTACAAGCACCACTAACCGACCGCTGTTAAACATGAAACTTGCGCAAGCCATGCCATTATTCCTGGTTTATACCTTGTCAGAGTAGTCATATCGTGCCCCTACAGGGTATGACATAATGCCCCGGCCCACTGACAAAATGACGATAACAGGGCGGGTGCCTGAACATGACCGAATCCATACAAACAGAAGTCGTCGAACATATCCTGCAAATCCGGATTGTTCGTCCTGAACGAAAGAACGCCTTGACGCACACCATGTATGATGCCATGACAGCCGCATTGCAGCAGGCGGATGACAAGAGCGACATACGAGCGATATTCATCACCGGTACCGAGGACTGTTTTACCAGCGGGAATGATGTGCAGGACTTCCTGTCCCACCCTCCATCCGGGCCGGACAGCCCGGTATTTCGTTTCATGCGCACACTGCAGCAATGCCGCAAGCCGGTCATTGCCGCCGTGAACGGTGCAGCTGTCGGCATTGGCGCGACACTGCTACTGCATTGCGACCTCGTTTACCTGGGACCTGCCGCCAGACTCCAGATGCCCTTTGTCAAACTGGGGCTTTGCCCAGAATACGCTTCCAGCCTTTTACTACCTGCGCTGGTCGGTCATCGTCGGGCAACAGAACTGCTATTACTGGGTGAAACCATGAGTGCCGAGGAAGCCGTCAACACAGGCATCGCAAATGCCGTTTTTGATAAGGATTACCAGGAAAAAGCGCTGGACAAGGCACGAAGAATTGCCGCTTTACCACCGGCAGCCATCCGCATGGCTAAGCAGCTCATGAAAGAACCACTGGAAGAACAGGTCTCTCGACAAATAGCCCGGGAAGGCGCAGCCTTTGTGGAGCGCCTTTCGTCACCGGAGGCTCGGGAGGCGATGATGGCGTTTATGCAGAAACGTCCAGCAGACTTCAGTCCATTTGAGTAAACGTTTATCGTAAATGGGTCAGGCAGTATGCGCCGCCTGACCATTCAACAACTAGAACCACCACCAGGATTTATTTCCCACTACCTGAGGTGCTGTATCCTGAACCGGTATTGACAGCTTAACAACAGGATTCAATTGCCGGGTCTGCTCCAGCTCTGCTTTAGCCGATGCGTGAGAAACAAACTGCATGGGTCCATCGCCAAGCGGCATATCAACTGCTGCTGGATCCAGTCTTGGCGAGGTTAACTCTGCGTAACGCAGATAATAAGTCGCCCCTCCAGCCACATCCAGGGAAAAGCTGGCGATGCGATTGAAGTTGATAGGCTGCTCAGCTAGAAAGGAATCTTCCAGAAAAAACAGATCCAACCCAAAAAACGGACGTTTGAGCATAAACTGATATTGACCCGGTGTCAGCGCCAGCATTTGATAGCCATTACTGCTGATATTCACGACAGGCTCACCGTTAACATAAACCGTCGGCGCTTCCAGCTCTTCCTCGGCCCACTCACTGTAGGGGCGATAGATAATGACATGCGCATTATCAAGCTCAGGAACAGCCTGCGCCCTATACAACTCCCCTTCAACAGGTTTCAGGTAGGCCCCGAACGTCCTGTCCCAGGAGCTGCAGGCAGTCAGCAGATAAAGAGCACACAGCACAGCGCTGATTCGGCTGAGTAATTTCATTATTGTTATTCTCCACACAGTCGCGTGCTCATTCTGCCTGTTTTTTTCAGGCTGTGCTATGCATCAGGTAGTCATCCATGGCGCAACACCGATTGCGGTCATGATGAGTTCAACCGAAAGTGCCGCCAGTATCATGCCCATGATACGGACAATGATCGCTGAACCGTTATGACCAATCACCTTGAAAATACGGTCAGCCATCAGCATCAAACCACAGGTCACCAGCAATACCAGCATAAGAACCGCCGCCGTTGCCGTCTGTTCATAAAGCGTTTTTACATGATTATCCGTTAATGTAATGACGGCCATAATGGCCCCTGGACTCGCGATGGAAGGTACTGCCAATGGAAATACGGCAAGGTCATGCCCGGGTTCTGTTTCCCCGGATTCCTGAATATGCGTAGAAAAGATCATTTGCAGACCAAACAAAAACAGGATGACACCACCGGCCAGCTGTAACGAGATCAGCTTGATATCCATGGCTGTCAATATCAGCTGACCAAGAATCAATGCCGCAATAAGCACCATGCTCGCATACAGTGTCGCTTTGATCGCGGTTTTTCGTCGTTGCTGGGCAGACAATCGTGCGGTGAGTCCGGTGAACAGTGCCAGCGTTCCTACCGGGTCAATCGTCGACCACAACATCATGAAATCTTTAACTAAATTCTCCATTGGGTACCACCTGAGGTTATTCCGTTACTGTCGGCGCGTTATGTATCAGAAATCACTCATTACCACCAACCCCTTTATGTAGCGTATTGTTTGTAAAACGAAAATCTGGCAATGACCTTCTGACGGAAGTCCGCAGCCAACCGATACAGATCAATAATCGCCCATGCCAAGAGGCATACTATTAAGCGGGAAGAACACCCTGATCGTTTCCAAACGGGGGAAGTAATAAGCATGCAACTGTCATTTCTGGGGGCTGCCGGTACCGTCACCGGTTCGAAGTATCTGGTGACATTTAACGGTTTCCGGCTGTTGGTCGACTGCGGGCTTTACCAGGGACTAAAAGACTATCGTCGTCGAAACTGGCAACCCTTACCCATACCGGCAGAAGATATTGATGCCGTTGTCCTGACCCATGCACATATTGATCACAGTGGTTATCTGCCCGCCCTGGTCAGACAGGGCTATGATGGCCCTGTCTATTGCAGCCAGGGAACCAGAGACTTATGTCGTGTACTGCTCCCTGACGCCGGCTACCTTCAGGAAGAAGATGCCCGTTTTGCCAACAAACATGGTTTTTCCAGGCATAAGCCAGCACTGCCGCTCTACACCGAAGAAGACGCCCGCCGTGCATTGAAACTGTTTCGCCCCCTGTCTCTCGACAGCATCAACGATATCGGCAACGGTTTGACCTTAAGGCTCAGGCCAGCAGGCCATATTCTGGGCGCCTGTACACTGGAGGTGTTTAACGGACGACACCTGCTCGCTTTCAGCGGTGACCTTGGCCGTGCAGATGACCCCATCATGTACCCTCCCGATCCGATGCCCCGGGCCGATTACCTGGTACTGGAATCCACCTACGGTGATAGACTGCATACCGAAACCGATTCGCTGTCGACTCTGGAGCAAATCATCAACAAAACGGCCAAACGGGGCGGCATTGTCCTTATGCCCGCATTTGCGGTTGGCAGGGCACAACTGGCCTTGCACATGATCAGCCAGCTCAAGCGCCAGAACCGTATTCCCCGTGAATTACCGGTCTACCTGAACAGTCCCATGGCCATCAAGGCAACAGAGCTGTTCTACCAGCACCCGGAGAAACACCGGTTGACCCGTGAAGACTGCGAGCGCATTGATGCCGGCACTCTTTATGTACGCACCATGGAAGAATCCATGGCGCTGAACCGGCGCACGTTTCCTGCCATCATCATCTCCGCCAGTGGTATGGCCAGTGGTGGACGCGTCCTGCATCATCTGACCACCCTGGCACCCAATCACCGTAACAGTATCGTATTCATGGGATTCCAGGCGCCCGGCACTCGCGGTGAAAAAATGGTGAATGGCGCACGAGAGGTGAAAATCCACGGCCGGCAGGTGACGATCAATGCGGATGTTCATAACCTGGAAGGCTTGTCCGCCCATGCCGATTACCAGGGGATTCTCGACTGGCTCACAGCAGTACACCAGCCCCCCAGAAAAGTCTTGATCACCCACGGTGAACCCACGGCATCGGTGTCATTGGCAGAGCATATTCATACACGCTTTGGCTGGTCTGCTGAAGTACCGGAACTGGGCACAACGATTGAGATTCCTGATCCCGATTGATCAGACACTGAAACGTTTCATCCAGAGCCCGTGGAGATTGCAGTCACTCACCGCAAACAGGACACTGCCCGGCGGCAGGCGCAGCACAAACAGCCCTTCAGCCACTGACAGGGCGGCATGAAATGACATGCCGCACAGCTCCTGACGCTGATGATCATAAAGACGAATAGCGGAAATATGGTGCGCAACGGTCTGAACATGCCGAACCACAATGCCGATGCGCACCAGTTCCCCTTCCCGGCAGACCGTCACATCCGGAATGTGAGCATCACCACCCGCCCGGCTCTGCCAACCACCGGTCAGCGTAATCGGTTGTACAGCCTCTGCCAGGGTATCCCGTCCCAGCCCCAGCGCCATTGATGCCGTGCCAGCCATCAATCCGTAATGCAGGAACGTTCTTCTCATCATGCCTTCAGTCATTGCATCGCACCTCTACCTCCCGGGTCATGCTGCACAAGCCTAGCAATGAATGCACCTGAGAGAGTGGCCACGCCCCCACAGAGATGGCAGAATACATCGACAATCAATAACAACAATAATGATAAGAAAAGCCATGAAGTTGACCAGACAACTTTACCTCTTACTGCTTCTGCCCGGCGCCATCTTGCCTGTACACGCCGCCGACAACGAGACAACAGAGCCAGCCGGCCAGATTTACGATATGGGCGATGGCTACCATAATTATCCGCCCGGACACACCGAGCCGCCCGCAGACGCCCCCTTACGTTATGGCCGAACCACGTCCAGCACCTTCCCGCTGCCCAGCATGGCCAGTGAAGATATGGCCGATACCTCAGTCCCAGGCGCCCTTCAGGCAACTGCCGCAGGCCAGACTGACGATGATGAGCGGGAAAAACATAACGTCAATGTAGGGATCACGATCGACGAACTGGAAGATACCATTGATTTTGCACTGCCTGATGACAATCTGGCCAACCAGGGGCAACAACGGCCAACCACCATCAGCATTGACGTGACCTACAGTAATGACAGCTCAACGGATGTGCATGTTACGGCAACGACCACGTCGTACAATGAATAGCCTTAAATAAAACAGCGATATCAATTAGAGCAAAGCTTAAATATAAAAGAAAAAAATTAACAACATTTAAATAGCCTTATTAAGCATGACTTTAATAAGGCTATTTAATGAATGACCTTTTTCCCGGGTTCATCACTTTCCCGAAACCAGGCTTTTAATTGCTCCCTGACCGTTTTCGACTCCACAAGAAACTCAGGGTGTAGCGAGTGCCTGACCGATTTCACCTTACCATCCAACTCTTCAAGGCGTTCTATGGCAATATCGATATTATTCTCTTTAATGAAACGAACCATTTCAGAAGTTGGTCCACAAATCGCCTGCCGGTATTCCTTGTCCATAAAAACCCCCAATTTCAACGGAACAATAACAACGAGCAGCTCTAATTCGCCTTATTTGTGAATTTTTTTATATGAATTAAGCATTTTTACTAACTGTGTATATACTGGAAGCCTCACAGTCAGGAAGAGGACGTTCCCTGACTATATCGTCTACGGACGAAAAAGGTTTAACCGCCAGGGTTGGCATAAATAGAACGGCAGAAACCAGTAATGGGCAGGCATACAAGCTTTGAACTGACGGAAGTACTGAGTCAGGCGATGGATTTATTCTGGCGCCTTGGCTATGCCAGTACATCTATGCGTCATGTCGAGGAAGTTACGGGCTTAAATCCCGGCAGCCTCTACCACCATTTCAGCAGCAAGGAAGGCCTCTATAAAGCGGTTATAGAGCATTACTATACCGCCATACTTCAGCCCCGACTGTATCACTACCGCCATACCGCCCCCCCCAGAGAATGCCTTCGGCGCTTTTTCACGACCAGCTATCGCCATTTCCCGGCCAAAGAATACCGTGGACACTGTCTGTTGTTGCTGGCTGTAGTGGAAACCAAGCACCATGACGATCTAAGCCCACAGTTCCAGCAATATATTTCTGAGTTAAAACAGGACTTTACCGCTATTCTGACACAGGATACTGAACTGCAAGTCCCGGCGGTCAGCGCAGATTATCTCTTTGAATGCTATATTTCGCTGCAGTTCTATGCCTGCCTGAATCCCAGCAGGAAGTTCCTGGATAACAAGGTACGCATGTTCTTTGAAAGATTAGTCCTGCTGGATCGCTAGCTCACTGTAATTCACGGCTCCCTGTGCAATAATCCCGCTTCTGATCCGACATGTCTGAAGTGCAGTACTTATGGCCATTAGCAATATTATTGTTCACCATCTTGAGCGCAATCCGGATGCTGACAGCTCTACTGTTCATCCCCGGTCAACCCCGCTGCCGGTGACACCGGCGACAGAAGGCCTGCTGCAGGATCTGCTGCAAAGCTACAACCAGAAATCCGACAAGGCCCATGGCTGTTTCCCGGAGTCCGATGGTGAATCTGGGCTGCAGGACTGGCTCAAGGCCTACCTGGATGAACAGCTGCCCTTCGTCGACTTCAGCCTCAAGACCACAGAAAGCCTGAAAGAAACGCTCGATGCCGCCGGCATGTTTCCGGGTGGGTTTGTGCTGATTGCCCATTACCGCAGTGGACTGACCCAGTATCTGCTGATAACGCTGATCAGCCCGGCCAGCAGCGTCACGGTCACTGACCAACTGGATATTATTGATACTGCCTACCTGGATATGGGGCGTCTCAACCTGGCCGCCCGCATCAACATTACGGAGTGGCAGAACAACCCTCAGGCTCAACGCTACATTTCCTGGATCAAACCCCGTGGAGGACGCCGCCTCAGCGACTGCTTCAGGGATTTCCTGGGTGGCACCGAAACGGCCAATACCAAGAAAGATACCGATACCCTGATGAACGCCGTCGAAGCTTACTGCGATACCAGTGAAACACCGGCAGAACAGGGCGGCGTCAAGAAACGGGTCTATGAATACTGCAATGAGCAGCTCCAATCCAGCGAAGCGATTTCCCTGAACGAGTTATCAGCCTTCCTGAACGAGGCGGAACCTGACAACTTTGCCCGCTTCGTCAATACACGGGATTATGATGTTGCCCCGGAAATCACCCCCAGCAAAAGCCAACTGAAACGACTGGTTCGCTACTCCGGGCGCGCCAAGGGATTCAATATCGCCTTCGAGGCAGAGCTATTGGGCAGTCGCATCATCTATAACCGGGAAACCGATACCCTGACCATTCAGGGCATCCCCGACAACCTCAAGTCCCAACTTGAAAAAGCCTGAGAATCACTGACCGCCGCTTGTGCATGAGGACGTGACCTATGAAGTCGATCAGAATATGGGATATACCGACTCGTCTGTTCCACTGGTTTCTGGTGATGGCGATTGCCGGTCTCTGGTATACCGGTACCGAAGGGGATATGGACAGGCATCTGCCACTGGCCTATTTCACGCTGGCACTGCTGTTGTTTCGGTTGATCTGGGGATTTGTTGGTGGTTTCTATTCGCGATTCTCTGCGTTTCAGCTGTCGCCAATGAATGCGATTCGGTATATCCGCAGCGGTCTCAAGAGCGATTACCCTGGCCACAACCCACTGGGTAGCTGGAGTGTGGTGGCGCTACTTCTCTGCGTCGCTGTGCAGCTGACCACCGGACTGTTTGCCAATGACTCCATTCTCACTGAAGGACCTCTGGCACACTATGTATCCAGTGATCTCAGCGATCAAATGACCAGCTGGCATGCCCTGAATTTCAATATCCTGTTGGGACTCATCGCCCTGCATATTGCAGCTGTAGTGTTTTATACCGTCATCAAACGGGATGATATTCTGCCGGCAATGATTACCGGTAAACGCTCAGTGTCGGAAAATATGGACGAACCTGCCCGGAAAAACCCGGCCTATAGCCTGATTGCTATTGCTGTTTCCGCAAGTATCGCATGGTTAATCACGCAGTTAGGTTATTAAATATTCGACAGACTATTGATCAATAAAAAAGCAGCAATCGCACATTCCATTGCTGCTTTTTTATTAGCACAAGACCTTACTTGTACTTGTAGGGTTTATGGCAGCTACCACAAGTCTCTGCTGTAGCTTTAAACTGGGCTCGAACGTCTCCCATATCCCCTTTCGCGGCAACTTGTTGCAACTTCAGTGCTTGATCATGAAACGCTTTCATTTTCTGATCAAAATCGGCCTTTTTCTCCCAGATAGCGGGTTTTGACTTTGAATCCTCTGTCAAACGCTTTTCTGCAAACCCCTCATGTGACCAGCTACTCAGTGCAGCCAGTCGATCCGCATCCGCAGAGAAGCTTGTCGCATCATAAGGCAGCTTACCCTTGATCATGTCGCCCATCTCACCAAAATAGGTACCGATCAAGTGCATATGTGCCTTACGCAAAGCAACGGCATCTTCATCCTTATCAAAATTGACAGAATGTGCTGACACATTAAATGCTATTACCGCCAAACTCATCAAGGCTATCTTTTTCATCAGCTTATCGACTCTCTCGTTCTGTTGTTGTTCAGAGTAATCTCACGGTGACGCGTTGGCTCGTCATAAGCCAGGAAAGGGACCGTTATCATTAAATTACGCGCGAGAGTCTAGCATAGCCCCCTTGCCAGAACAGCGAAAAAGAGCCACGAGTCGCGTAAAGAAATGAAAATTATTTACATTTGCAGGAGGGATATGAAAAAGCAGAACACCTGCCACAATCGATACTCGTGACTGTGGCAGGTCTTATCAATCAGACGTTGAAGCGGAAGTGCAGAACGTCACCGTCCTGGACAATATACTCTTTACCTTCAACGCGCAGGCGACCGGCTTCCTTGGCGCCCTGTTCACCATTGTACTTGATGAAATCCTCATAGCTGGTCACTTCGGCACGAATGAAACCACGCTGGAAATCAGTGTGGATAACACCGGCCGCTTCCGGTGCGGTTGCGCCAACCTTCACAGTCCAGGCACGCACTTCCTTCACACCAGCCGTGAAGTAAGTCTGCAGACCAAGCAGCTCATAGCCCGCACGAATAACGCGATCCAGGCCCGGTTCTTCCATTCCCAGATCAGCCAGGAATTCACCTTTCTCTTCGTCATCCAGCTCGGCGATTTCAGCTTCCAGCTTGTTGCAGATCGGCACCACGATAGAACCTTCCGCTTCAGCCAGCGCATACACTTTGTCCAGGTGAGGATTATTCTCAAAGCCATCCTCATCCACATTGGCAATATACATGGTCGGCTTACTGGTAAGCATGTGGAACATTTTGACCAGCTTCCACTCTTCCGGCGTAAAGCTCAGGCTACGCACCGGACGCCCTTCTTCCAGGGCCGGAATCATTTTTTCCAGCAACGCCTTCTGGGCCAGCGCTTCCTTGTCACCTCCCTTGGCGGCACGGGAGATACGCTTCTCCTGCTTCTCCAGGCTGTCCAGGTCCGCCAGAGCCAGCTCGGTATTGATGATTTCAATATCAGAGATCGGATCAATCCGGTTGGCAACGTGAATGACATTGTCATTTTCGAAGCAACGCACGACGTGGGCGATGGCATCGGTTTCCCGGATATTGGCCAGGAACTGGTTACCCAGGCCTTCACCCTTGGAAGCACCTTCCACCAGACCAGCGATATCCACAAATTCCATGGTGGTTGGCAATACCCGCTGGGGCTTCACAATCGCAGCCAGCCTGTCCAGACGGGGATCCGGCATAGGCACTACGCCTGCATTCGGCTCGATAGTGCAGAAAGGGAAGTTTTCCGCATCAATACCCGCCTTGGTCAGGGCGTTGAAGAGAGTGGACTTACCAACATTGGGCAGCCCAACTATGCCGCATTTAAAACCCATGCTTGTCTACCTTATTCAGCAGAATAATCGTCAATAAAACCGGCGGATTATACGGGCTGGAAAGACGCTGCGCAAAAATGCTGAAAATCCATCCATTCTCCAGGTGAGCAGCGGGCATTTACACGCTAGATTTTTAACAGGGACTGCCGGAAAAGAGAGCCAAAACACCATGGATTACCGGGATTTGCGTCAGGGAATCATCACTCCGATGTTGATGGCATCGTTGTTGGGTGTGGCAGGCGTCAGTCCGGTGACGGCCAACCAGGAAGCCGAGGCAAAACAGGATATTCTGGATTTTGTCCAATCCCGCAACCAGCAGCACTATATGCAAACCCTGAATGCACGTGTCAAAGAACTGGTCACATTATTTTCCAGCAAATCATTACAGCAGCTTCAAAAAAATAATGACCGAACCATCCAGGGTAAACCGCTGACAGGGCTGGATTCAGACATCGGCATAGCACTTGATAAGCTCACCGATGATCAACGCACCTATCTCCACCAACTGCTCGCCACTGCGCTGGACACCGGTGGTTACCAGCGCCTGACCGCCATACTGAACCAGAAATTCCTGCACCAGGAAATGGCTGGCCATGACAGCGACCTGCTGACGGATCGCCTGCCCGGAGAACGACTCCTGCTGACCGGTAATCCGGGCAGCCACGAATGGGGTATCCGTCTTGGCGGTCCATGGCTCAACATTGATTTCTTTTTCGATATGGCCGAAGGACGAGGCCGTGTCAGCACCGGCCCACTGTTCATGGCCAGCTATCCGACCCAGGTGCCACCGGCCCCCACCATCGATCTCAGCCAGAATTCAACTGAAATCCACTATCCCTATCTGCGCTGGCATGAGCAGGCCGGTCAGACGGTACTCTGGCAGGCAGGCCATTTTGCCCGTACCACGGTTAAGGAACTCCGATCCGTTGTACGCTACAAAACCTGCCTGAATCGGCAGACGCTCACTGACGAATGCCAGATGATTCCCAAACTGCCAGACTCAGCGACATTCCTGGCACCGGCCATGCCCACCGTCCGAATTGACCAGCTGACGGTGGCGGAGCGCTATTACTTCAAACGTTTTGTGAAAACGGTTCTTGAAAACTGGCAGCCAGAGACCCGCGATCCATCCGATACCATGGAACAACTGAATCTGGCCAGACTGGCCTGGGCGGGTAACCCTGATGAACAGGATCAGGGGTTTTATCTCCGCATCCAGTCAGAATCCCTGCTGATTGAACTTTTACAGACACCCATGACGCTGACCACTGACACCATGGGCCTGCCCAATAATGCAACCTTTATGGTCTTCCGAGATCTCAGTTCACCGCATGATTTTGACCCACTCAGCAATACGCTCAAACTGCTGAATCAAGCCCGAAAGGAAGCAGCAGCCGAAAAATCATCAGCAATGACGCAAAACATGGAAGCAGTCAGCCCTGCACTGATGATGGGTGAATCGACTCAAAACCCTATGCGATCCAATGATGCCATTACCTGGCTCAGGGATTCTGCCTACCTGGAAGGGATTGAAATAAAAATTGGCTACGAAGGCGGCCAGGTCGCGACGGGTACACCGTTTTATCCTGTCGTACGGACACGTTTGAACGGCAGTTTACACAAAAACATGCGCGTCAGCGTGACACTACAGGATCAGCATGGTCAAGCCCTGATCGTCGGGCATCCGCTCAAATATGATAATGAAAGAGGGATCTATTCCAGCGTCTTAAACCTGCCGGAAACCCTGAGTGGAACCCCAGTGATTATCACCTATTCAGTACATCAACCGGGTAGTCAGTACGAAGGGATATACGACGCGACACTAAGGCCGGATATGCCGCTGGATAACGCGCCAGGCAGCTCAGGCCGAAAAGGTATGTAACGTCTGTACAGCCTTGGCCCATGAGCCATCCAACACCTCAGGCATCAGGCGAACCGACTCATCGATGACGGCACGGATTTTGTCATCATCCTGCCTTGAAGGCTTGTTCAGCACATAACCCACAACCTTGCTGCTGTCACCGGGATGCCCGACCCCGATTCGCAAACGCAGAAAGTCCCGGTTATTGCCCAGACGGCTGATGATATCCCGTAATCCATTATGACCACCATGGCCACCACCCTGCTTGAGCCTCGCGGTTCCGACCGGAATATCGAGCTCATCATGGGCGACAAGAATGGACTGGGGAGGAATACGGTAAAAGTTCGCAATTGCAGCCACGGCCTGGCCACTGCGATTCATGAACGTGGTGGGATAAAGCAACCGGATATCACGTCCGCCCAAGTAGATTTTGGCGGTTAAACCATGAAATTTCTTTTCCGGCTGAAGGCTGGCACCGCAGCTACGGGCCAGCGCTTCAAGAAACCAGACGCCGGCATTATGGCGGGTATCTTCATATTCTGCACCGGGATTACCCAGGCCAACAATCAGTTCGACAGCCTCATTCGGGGTTGTCTGCGCCACAATGTCGTCTCCGTCCGTGTCAGGGCTTACTCAGCGCTGCTTTCGCCTTCAGCGGCTTCATCCGCTGCGTCTTCCTTGGTTGCACGTACTGCCTGGACACCGGCTACCGGCAGGTCGTGGTCTTCACCGTGCATCAGGTGAACCAGCTTGACGCCTTCAGCAACCTTCAGCTCAGACAGGTGAACACTGCCACCCAGCTCAACGGCTGCCATGTCAACTTCGATGAACTCAGGCAGATCCTTCGGCAGGCAGCGAACTTCTACTTCTACCATGTTGTGGGTGATCGCACCACCCGCCTTTGCACCGGCACATACGTCTTCGTTGATGAAGTGCAGCGGTACGTTGGTGGTGACTTCAGTGGCCGCATCAACACGCAGGAAGTCCATGTGCATGGCGAATTCTTTGGCAGGATGACGCTGGATATCCTTCAGGATAGCCTGCTCGGTCTTGCCTTCAACGTTCAGGGTAACGATCTGAGCGTAGAACGCTTCGCTTTCCAGCGCTTTACGAACGTCCTTGGCCATCAGAGTGATCTGGGTGGCTTCAGCATTGGCACCGTAAATGATGGCAGGCAGTTTTTCTGCGTGACGCAGGCGGCGGCTCGCACCTTTCCCTACATCCTTACGCAGTTCAGCATTCAGAACGATTGCTTCAGACATGGTTTTCTCCAATAAAAATAAAAACCGTGACAGACGGCGACCAGCCTGCCACAGCGGATAACGAAGCGGCGTATCATACCTGCAACAGGGACTTTGTCAAAGCCGTTTCATCCGGAACATAACAGGATAGCTGTCGGTAGATATACAACCCATAAAAAAAGCAGCCACTAAAGGCTGCTTTTCTTTCAGAGCATCTCGCTAATCAGCGAAACATGGCGCTGATGGATTCAGCATTGCTGATACGACGCACGGATTCGGCAACCAGCGGAGACATATCCAGCTGACGGATACGATCCACGGCACGGGCAGCCGGGGTCAGCGGGATGGTGTTGGTCACAACCAGCTCATCCAGCTCAGAGTTGGCAACGTTTTCCAGTGCACGACCAGACAGCACCGGGTGAGTCGCATAGGCGAACACCTTGTTGGCACCCTTTTCTTTCAGAGCAATGGTAGCCTGGCACAGTGTCCCGGCAGTATCGACCATATCGTCAACCAGAATACAGGTACGGCCATTCACATCACCGATGATGTTCATGACTTCTGCCTTGTTGGCTTCCGGACGACGCTTGTCGATGATCGCCAGTTCAGCGTTCAGACGCTTGGCCACCGCACGGGCACGGACAACACCGCCATGGTCAGGCGAGACAATGACCATGTTGTCGAGATTTCTACGCTCGATATCATCCAGCAGGACCGGAGAGCCGTAGATGTTATCAACCGGAATATCAAAGAATCCCTGAATCTGGTCGGCATGCAAGTCAACAGTCAGCACACGGTCAACACCCACGCTTGCGATCATATCGGCAACGACTTTGGCACTGATGGCTACACGGGTTGAACGGGGACGACGATCCTGGCGGGCATAACCGAAATAAGGAATAACGGCGGTAACACGGGCAGCAGAGGAACGGCGCATGGCATCGGCCATGACCAGGAGTTCCATCAGGTTATCATTGGTCGGTGCACAGGTGGACTGGATGATGAAGACATCCTTGCCGCGCACATTTTCCTGGATTTCAACAGAGACCTCTCCGTCACTGAAGCGTCCCACACTGGCTTTTCCCAGTGGGATATGCAGGTGATCGACGACCTTCTGAACGAGTTCCGGGTTAGAATTACCGGCGAACACCATCATCTTCGACACAGTAGCACCTTGAGTCTCTTTGCAGTTTGGAAAGCGTTATCAAGTACGCGGGTACAATTGATGCCTATGCTTGAAAGTCTGGCTGGGGTGGCAGGATTCGAACCTACGAATGACGGGATCAAAACCCGTTGCCTTACCGCTTGGCGACACCCCAGTTACGGTCATCATTTTATAATCTACCCGGCTCCCTGCCAGCGTTGCGATTATCCCCGATGGCCGGATCTTTCGCAATATCATCAGCCTTCAGGGCTCGTTCACTGAGTCACCGTTTGAAGGCGGCGCTACTCTACAAAGTGACACAAAAACTGTCAAACGCGGAATATGCATACTTTATGCGGGATTTACGCTAACGCGACAACTGCCAGCGTCGAATCAGCAGCGTGACTTTAATGTCGCCTTTCTGCAATTTAAGTCGTCCTGGCAATTCGTAGCCAGACGTGACGCCAAACCGGTCGAATACGATCATCCATCCCGCCTGATTCAGTGATTGCAGCCGATTCATGTCGTTCAACTGCAAATCCGCATAGCTTCCCGGGGCAGGCACACCTTTGACCCAATACTGCAGCAAACGAAACGGTATCACCCAACCGGTCTGCTGATAAACCAACGTTTCGAGCGAAGGCCCCATAAGAACGCCTTCATCAGGCACGGTCATAACGACATGGCCCGGGGCTCCCTCAATACTGGCAAGACTCTGCCCAAAGGGGCCGGTCAAATAAACGGTATAACTGCCCGCCTGTTCTTCCCACTCCAGCGTGGCACTACCGGCTTCCGAGGCCGTTCTGACGCCCAGCTTTCCCGACAGTTGCCAGTGATCCAGCGCAGCCATCGCCTCAACATGCTCCTGCCAGGATCGCTGTTCCACATCCTGCGACAACGGGGCACGGCCAGCACATCCAGCAAGAACCAGCAGAAACAACAGACCGGCCCAATACCGGACAGCACCCAACAGACGACACATTTGCTGAACACCCTTCAATAAACAGGCCCGCACCAACAGGCACGGGCCAAGTCGAATATCAATAAAAACTTCACTTAACAAAATGAACGCAGAGACTTATTGTCCGCCCTGAAGACGTTCCATGGTTTCCTTGAGTATTTCACTATCAGGCTGCCTTTCCAGTGCCTGCTCCCAGAGCAGCGCAGCCTCCTTACGGCTGCCCTTGACCCAAAGAACCTCACCCAAGTGTGCCGCCACCTCTGCATCGGGCATTTTCTCATAAGCGGCACGTAGGTAGCGAAGCGCCTTCTCATAGTCCTGCTGCCGATAGGCTACCCAACCCATGCTGTCGATGATGGCCGGATCATCCGGCTTCAATTCATAAGCCTTGCCGACCAGCTCTTCCGCCTCATCAAACCGTTCGGTACGATCAGCCAGGGTATAACCCAGTGCATTCAATGCCGCCGCATTCTCGGCATCAATCGCCAGAATGCCTCGCAAATCTTTTTCCAGCAGTGCCAGGTCGCTCATTTTTTCAGCCAGCATCGCACGGGCATAGAGCAGGTTAATATTGTCGGGATAGGTTTTGATCGCCTTATTCAAAACCTCAGCGGCCTGCTCATAAGCCCGCTGCTCAATCAGCACATCCCCTTCCATCAGGTAAAACTGCGGCACAAACGCCGGATAAAGCTCACGGGCAGCCCGCAAGTCTTTTACCGCCTGGGGCCACATTTCGTGATCCGCCAGCATTTGCACCAGTGCAGCATAAGCCGGGATCAGCTGTTTGCCCACACCCACATTCAGATAGTGCTGACGCGCCAGCTGCCAGTCATCCTGCTGCTGAGCCAACCGTCCCAGGTAGAACTCAGCCAAGCTTTTGTGGCTATTAAATGCCGCCAAACGTTCAAAATAGCCCACTGCTTCTTCCGGCATATTATTTTCAAACGTGATTAATCCCAGCGATAGCAAAATATCCGGTTCATTCGGTGACTGGAGCAGAAGAATCTCAAACTGTTCCTGAGCCTGATCCAACTGCTGTGCATGCACAAGCACCCGTGCATAAAGGAGGCGTAAACGGGTGTTATCCGGTGCATCTTCGATATAATCCGCCAGGAAGCGACGGGCATCGTCGGGTCGCTCCATGGCCATTAACACCCGCCCCTTGAGCATAACGGCCTTGAGGTTGTCCTCACGCTTCAAAATACGGTCGCAGAGCTTAATCGCTTCGGCATTACGGCCGTTGTATTGCAGCAATATGGCTTTCCCCAACAACACCTGGCTATTGTTTGGATAACGTTTGAGGGCCTGATCAAAGGTCGCGATTAACATGTCGCGCTCTTCCTGCCCCTGATCAGCCGCACTGACAGCGACAAATTCAAAACTCGCATCGCCGGCCATTTCCAGCACCCGCAACATTTCGTCGGCTGCGACCTGGTACTCACCGGCACGGGCCAGTTCGATGGCACGGGCCTGGAGTGCTGCAGGGTTTTCTGCATCCACACTCGCCCACAATTCAGCCGCATCTCTGGAAGCCTGCCGTGCACCAATGTAGGCAGCAATTTGATAAGCGCGCTCCGCCAGACCAGGATCACCGGTCTTGTGGGCCTGCTGCAGGTAATTCCCCAGCGCCAGATCAAACCGCTGGTTATGTCCGGCCACTTCGGCCACCAGCAGATCGTAAAGGGTATCCGGTTCAAACGAGGCGACAGGCTCGCTGCTTTCCTCGACGGTTGCCTGCCCGTCGTCCGTCCCCGGGGGTGACATTGAGGCCAAATGGGCGCAACCGGCAAAGGCTACCGTCGCCAGAAGTAACGGAAGATAACGCAGGCGGGATCTGATCTTTAACAACGTGATATTCTTCTTTCCGGGAAACCGAGCCTGGTGCAATAATGACACAAGCGCTGTAACAAACACATCCCGCCCCAAACACAAGATTTGCAGTTGACGTATATCCATAGGAAAATTCTGCTTTCTCCATGCTTCCCTGTGAGGCTGTCATTCCCGGTGTGAATCGGTTATACGACGATAGGACAGGTGACAATCAGGGCTCAGTAATTTTAATACTAGCCTGAGTTACCGGAGAAGAGGGTGGCAATATCAGAAGTTTGCAGTACAGCGAAAAAAGCCATTCTGCAGACTAGGCTGGAAGGCTACTACCGTGAAGCTTTAGCCAGCTTGTGAGTAGAGACAAGAACAAGGTACCTGACGAATTTTATGGGATTCCTGGCAGTCGGCATCAATCATCAGACAGCACCCGTCGGCCTGAGGGAACAGATTGCGTTCTCGCCTGAGCAGCTGATTCCAGCCCTGCAGGATGCCTTGCAGCTGGAAACGGTCAGCGAGATCGCGATACTGTCAACCTGCAACCGCACAGAGTTGTACTGTTTCGGGGATGTCAAACCGGAACGGCTATACCTGTGGCTGTCTGACTTTCACCAGATTAACAGTCACACACTGGCACAATACGCCTATGCCCACACTGAAGAGGCGGCCATCCAGCACATTATGCGCGTGGCCTGCGGACTGGATTCTTTGGTTCTGGGTGAGCCCCAGATCCTGGGACAAATGAAATCTGCCTACGCAGTCGCTCGCGAGGCCGGGGCAACAGGCACACACCTGAGCCGTCTGTTCCAGGGCACCTTCACCACCGCCAAACAGGTACGCACACACACGGCGATTGGCGAAAACCCGGTATCGGTGGCTTACGCTGCCGTCACCCTGTCACGCCAGATATTTGCCGACCTGTCTGATAACACGGCCCTGCTGATCGGGGCCGGAGAAACCATTGAACTGGTGGCTCGTCACCTGAAGGAACAGGGCATTGGCAATGTCATTGTCGCCAACCGGACACTGGAGCGCGCTCTTAAACTGGCTGAGAGTGTCAACGGCCATGCTATTTTGCTGTCTGATATCCCTGAAGAACTGCACAAGGCCGATATCGTCATTGCCTCCACTGCCAGCCAGCTGCCCATCCTGGGCAAGGGTGCGGTAGAGCGAGCCCTGAAAAAACGTCGCCATGCGCCAATCTTCATGGTGGATATCGCCGTACCCCGGGACATTGAACCGGAAGTCGGCGACCTCGCCGATGTCTACCTCTACACCGTTGATGATCTGCGCGAAGTCGTGGAAGACAACCTCCGCAGCCGTCAGGAAGCGGCACAGGCCGCAGAAGAGATCATAGCCGCAGGGTGTGACGCCTTCCTGAAGCGCATCCGCGCCATGGACGTGGTGGATATTCTCAAGTCCTACAGGGAACAGGCAGAAATCATCCGCGACCACGAAATCAACAAGGCGCTCCGCCTGATCCAGAGTGGCCGTCCTGCCGATCAGGTTCTGACCCAGCTGGCCCGCGGCCTGACGAACAAACTGATTCATACGCCCTGCGTCCAGCTCCGCAAGGCCGGCAGCGAAGGGGACACCGCCTCCATCGCCTTAGCCAGGGATTTTTTTGATCTGCAGATTGCCGACACCCTGGAACCTACCCCTATCAAGCCTGCGCCACTACAATCACGCCAGGCGACTGTATGGGCCGTCGACCCAACGCCGTTGAGCGACGTCCGCCCTCCTAAGGTAAAGAACCACTGAAATGAAAGCTTCTATCAGTACCAAGCTTGATAACCTGCAAGACCGCTTTGAAGAACTGAGTGCACTGCTCAGCGACCCGGAAATCATTTCCGACCAGAACCGTTTCCGCAGTTTCTCCAAGGAGTACGCCGAGCTGGAACCGGTCGTAAAATGCTATCGCGAATACCGCCAGGTTCAGGACGACCTGGAAGAAGCCCGCACCATGCTGTCAGACGCGGATCCTGACCTGCGCGCCATGGCAGAAGAAGAAGTTGAAACCGCACAGGCCCTTACCGAGTCATTAAGCCAGGAGCTGCAGGTTCTGCTGCTCCCCAGGGACCCGGATGACGCCAACAACGTTTTCCTGGAAATCCGCGCCGGCACTGGCGGTGATGAAGCGGCCATTTTTGCCGGCGACCTGTTCCGGATGTATTCCCGCTATGCCGAAAGTCAGCGCTGGAAAATTGAAATCCTGAGCGAAAACCTCGGCGAACACGGTGGTTACAAAGAAATCATCACCCGGGTTGTCGGCCAGGATGTGTATGCCCAGCTCAAGTTCGAGTCCGGCGCCCACCGGGTGCAACGGGTACCGGCAACCGAATCACAGGGCAGAATTCATACATCAGCCTGCACCGTCGCCATCATGCCGGAGCCGGACGAACAGGAAGAGATCAACATCCGCAAGGAAGACCTGCGGATCGATACCTACCGCTCCTCTGGCGCAGGTGGCCAGCACGTCAACACAACCGATTCCGCCATCCGTATCACCCACCTCCCATCAGGCATCGTGGTCGAGTGCCAGGATGAACGTTCACAGCACAAGAACAAGGCCCGCGCCCTTTCCCTGCTGAACGCCCGTCTGAAAAACGCCCAGCAGGAAGCCCATGCCAAAGAGATGGCCGACCAACGGAAAAGCCTGGTTGGCAGCGGCGACCGCTCGGAGCGCATTCGCACCTACAACTATCCGCAGGGACGGGTGACTGATCACCGTATCAATCTGACGCTCTATAAGCTGCCGGAAATCATTGAAGGTGATCTGGCTCCGGTGATCGAACCGCTACGTCAGGAACACCAGGCTGAACTGCTGGCCTCACTGGCAGGCGAGAATTAATGCAGGTCAGGGATATTCTTCAGCGCGCCAGGGAATTAACCTCTTTGAGCAGCACGCCGGCACTGGATGTTGAACTCCTGCTCTGCCATGTACTGAACAAACCACGCAGCTGGCTGTTTACCTGGCCGGAATATGAGTTAACAGCAGATCAACTGGCTACAGTAAACCAATTGATTGATCAACGTCTGACTGGTCACCCTGTCGCGTATCTGATCGGCACTCGCGATTTCTGGAACCTGACACTGAACGTCAGCCCCGATACGCTCATACCACGTCCCGATACCGAGCTGTTGGTCGAACAGGCACTCGCCCGCCTCGACCCATCGCCCCACAAAGTGGCCGACCTGGGCACCGGCACCGGCGCCATTGCCCTGGCACTGGCGGCAGAACGGCCAAACTGGCAGGTGATAGGCACCGACCGGATTGAAGCCGCCGTCCAGCTTGCCCGGCACAATGCCGACATGAACGGGCTACGCCATGTGCAGTTCTACACTGGCACATGGTGTGATGCCTTACCTGACAAGGATTACGATCTAATTGTCAGCAATCCGCCCTATATCAGGGCAGATGATCCTCATTTACACCAGGGCGATGCTCGCTTTGAGCCCAGCTCAGCCTTGACATCAGGCATCGACGGTTTGGACGACATTCGAATCATTGCAAAGCAGGCATTGCAACACCTGAACCCCCGCGGATGGCTGATTCTGGAGCATGGCTATGACCAGGGGAATGATGTCAGAAACATCCTGAAGCAACAGCATTATACCGACATAGAAACCCTTCGTGATCTTGCCGGACATGAACGCATTACCCGGGGACGACGCCTTGACTGAAACACTCAGTGACCAGCAACTGTTACGCTACAGCCGCCAGATCATGCTGCCTGAACTGGATATCGCCGGTCAGGAAAAACTACTGAACAGCCGGGTGCTGGTGATTGGCGCAGGAGGCCTCGGCTGCCCGGTGGCCATGTATCTCTCTGCCGCCGGTGTCGGCACTCTCGTGATTGTGGATCATGACGAGGTGGATGAGAGCAATCTTCAGCGCCAGGTTGCCCACACGACACGTGACATTGGCAAACCCAAGGTTTTCTCCGTTACGGAATCACTTCATGCACTGAATCCCGATACGCGCGTGATGGCCATTGCCCGAAAACTCAGTGAGCCCGAATTGCTGGAAGAAGCCGGCGCCGCCGATGTCGTGCTGGACTGCACAGACAACTTTCAGACCCGCCACGCCATTAACGAGGCCTGTATCAGAACGGGGACCCCCCTGGTTTCCGGTGCGGCTATTGGTTTCAGTGGCCAGGTGGCAGTATTCGGCCTTGCCGATGGCCCCTGCTATCACTGCTTGTATCCTGACACGGACGACCATCAACAGACTTGCAGCGAATCCGGTATTTTGTCACCCGTAACCGGCGTGATCGGCTCCATTCAGGCGACAGAGACCATCAAACTTCTGACGAATGTCGGACAATCGCTGTCTGGACGACTCATGTTGTTTGATGCACTGAATATGGCCTGGCAGACATTGAGTCTATCTCGCAATGCCAGCTGCACAGTCTGCGGAACCTCTGCATAATCGTTTTATACAAAGACTCTTTTTTGCCAGAACAGGGACGTTAGGCTATATCTGAATGGCATTTCAGACCGTCGCGGTGCCGTTCGATGCAGGAAGATTACCCCCGCAATTTTACCGGCTATGGCGGACAACCGCCGAAGGTCCAGTGGCCCAACAATTGCCGTCTTGCCATTAGCTTTGTATTAAATTACGAAGAAGGCGCTGAGTCCTGTCGCCTGGATGGTGACCCTTCCTCCGAATCCTTTTTAACGGATTTACCGGGCACACGCCCCCTCTCATGTGCCAGACATTACAACTGTGAGTCTCTCTTTGCCTATGGTGCCTCCAGTGGCGCCTGGCGATTACTCAACCTGTTTGATGACTTTTCTCTGCCTGTCACCGTATTCGCCTGCGGTATGGCTCTTGAGCGCAATCTTCCTCTGGCACAGAAACTGGCCGAGTCCGACCATGAGATTGCAGGGCACGGTTATCGCTGGATTGATTACCGGGTGATCCCGATAGCCATTGAGAAAAGCCATATTCGCAAGACTCTGGAGGTCATCGAAAACCTGACCCACAAGGAGGTCGTTGGCTGGTACACCGGGCGACACAGTGAAAACACCCGTCGACTGATACAGGAGATGGGGTTGCTATACGACTCTGACGCTTACAATAATGACCTGCCTTACTATATTGATGTCGCCGGTCAGGCTCACCTGATTGTTCCCTATAATCTGGTCACCAATGATTTTCGTTATTCCACATCACCCGGCTGGAATAGTCCGGAGGACTGCCTTCAGAATCTGCGAGCAGCCTTTGACTGCCTTTACCGTGAGGGTGAGGAAAGCCCGAAAATGCTGTCGATAGGGCTACGTGGACGCCTGTCCGGGCAGCCTGGCCGAACAGAAGCTCTCCGTCGTTTTCTGGACTATGCGCTGAGCCACGAGGATGTCTGGGTTTGTCGCCGTATGGATATCGCCCGACACTGGCTTTCACACCATTCCAGCCATCACGATCAGGATGCTGGCGGCAATGAGCAGTTGCCTCAGTCAAATGCGCTTGACCTATCGATCACCGAATAAACGACAGAATCACCTTTATCGCTTTCCGGAGACAGCCCCTCTCCTGATGCCTATAATGCCCATCGGTTATGGGAAGCACTCAAACGGCAAACCGACAGAAAACGACGCTATCCGCCATCTTTGGCTTGAATCCTGCGTATAAGTACTATTCAGGAATTACAAAAGTTGAAAGATTCCAATATAGTTCACTTTTTTTATCAACTTTAGGGGCGTTCGTGTCATGATACATGGCACGGCAATTACTGGAGGCTGCATGGTCGAAGCCATTCGCCGATTTTTGAAGCACGAAACATCTGTTGGCATTCTGTTGATCGTGGCCGCCACGCTGGCGATGATCGCAGCCAATACACCACTGAATGTCTATTACGACCTGCTTCTGTCCGTTCCGATTACCGTGGCTGTCGGCTCTCTGGCCATTGCCAAGCCTATCCTGCTGTGGATTAACGACGGTCTGATGGCATTGTTCTTCCTGCTGATCGGCCTTGAAGTCAAACGTGAATTCCTGGTCGGTGAGTTATCAAGCCGTTCCCAGGTGATACTGCCTGCGATGGCAGCACTGGGCGGCATGGCGATACCCGCACTTTGTTATGCGGCGCTGAATTATGATGATCCCATCGGCATCAAGGGGTGGGCAATTCCTGCCGCCACCGACATTGCTTTCTCCCTGGGGGTTCTGGCCCTGCTGGGTAAGCGCGTGCCGCCTTCACTGAAGATTTTCCTGCTGGCACTGGCCATCATTGATGACCTTGGCGCTATCGTCATCATCGCACTGTTCTACACCACAGACCTGGCCATTGAGTCCATCGTTCTGGCGTCTATCTGTTTGACATTGTTGATTGCCTTTAACCGCTTTGGCGTATCAAAACTCGGCCCCTATATTGTTGTTGGTGTCATCATGTGGGCTTGTGTCCTTAAGTCCGGCGTACACGCCACACTGGCGGGTGTAGCCCTGGCATTTACCATTCCGATCCAGACCCGGAATGAATATGGCCGTTCCCTGCTGATCGACCTCGAACACAAACTGCATGGCAGCGTGAATTACTGGATACTACCGATCTTTGCCTTCGCCAACGCCGGTGTAGGCCTGAGCGTCGCCCAATTCCAGAGCCTGCTGAACCCGAGTCCCCTCGGCGTCATTATCGGACTGTTTATTGGTAAGCAACTGGGTGTCTTCGGATTTACCTGGCTGACCATCAAGGCCGGCATTGCCAAGTTGCCAACAGGAACCTCCTGGTCGCACATCTATGGCATGTCGATCCTGTGCGGTATCGGTTTCACCATGAGTCTGTTCATTGGCACGCTGGCCTTTGAAGAAACCGGCCCTGAATATTTGATCGCCGACCGTGTCGGGATTCTGGTGGGTTCGTTCCTTTCTGCTATTGTGGGCTATATCGTCCTGCGTTATTTCACGCCCAAGCCCGCAAGTAATCAGAGCAATTAACATCAATCCCCTACCTGAAGCTGGTCCGCCAGTTTCAGGTGAAACAATGACTGGCTCAATTCAGCCGACGCCTTATAATCCCCACCAACAATAAACTGTCTTCGGAGAGAAGCATGCAAGGCCGCGCGGTATTACTGGTCAACCTGGGATCACCCGACTCCCCAGAAGTCAGCGATGTCAGGCGTTATCTCAACGAATTCCTGATGGACAAGTATGTTATCGATCTGCCCTGGCCCCTTCGTCGTCTGATTGTCAGCGCCTTCGTGTTACCGAGCCGACCGAAACAGTCTGCTGAGGCCTACCAGTCAGTCTGGTTGCCGGAAGGCTCACCGCTAAAAGTCATCAGTGAAAAGGTCAGGAAAAAACTGCAGGCACAAACCGACATTCCGATTCGACTGGCAATGCGTTATGGCTCACCTTCTATTGAGCAAGAGCTACTAGCACTGGCAGGTCAGGCAGAGGTTAAAGAGATACTGCTGCTGCCCATGTATCCGCACTATGCCATGTCTACCGTAAAGACATGCATCGAAGAAGCACAGCGGATCATGCAAAAGCATGGCATCCGAAAAACATTAAATATCCATCCGGTTTTCTATAACCAGCCGGATTATATTCATGCACTGGTAGAAAGCGCCCGCCCTTGGCTGGAACAGGAATTTGATCATCTGTTGTTCAGCTATCACGGTGTACCGGAACGGCATATCCGCAAGGATGACACCACCGGCAACCACTGCCTGACACCTGACTGCTGCCAGAAACCTTCAACGGCTCACGCAACCTGTTATCGCCATCAGCTGTATGAGACCACTGCCGAGTTTGTGCGTGCTGCCGGTATTCCTGGCAACCGCTACTCCGTTGCCTTTCAATCAAGACTGGGCAAAGCCAAATGGCTGGAACCCTATACCGACAAGACCGTTGAGCAACTGGCCCGCCAAGGGGTGAAACGTCTGCTGGTGATGTGTCCGGCTTTCACGGCGGATTGCCTGGAAACCCTTGAAGAAATCGCCATGCAAGGACAGGAAATCTTCGAGGCTGCCGGTGGAGAGACATTAACGCTGATTCCCTGCCTGAACGACCATCCGGTCTGGATCAGTACGCTCAAGCAGTGGATTGAAGCGTAAGCCCAACAACATGACAACACCGGCTCATCAGGAGCCGGTTGTACCACTCAGGAAATTCAGCAGCGTCTGATCATCCATTGCACGTGCCAACACCTTGTTAATGATGGCATTCACCATTTCCTCATTCTGGCTATCGGATGGCGCCTTGATGGTACGGTAATGATCTTCTGAGACATAGCGTCCCGCATAACGCCGACCATCCTTCAGGATTTCAACCCGTATGGCCGCTTTCAGGTCAACGCCGGAGATATAATCCCCGTATGGCACCGCGTATGACAACTCGTCCATATAAACCTGCACCTGAGGAACTTCGGTGCTACTGACAGGCTCCATTCCCATGGATCGCAAGGCATTATCAACGGCAACTTTGATTGACTGGGCAAAATGCTCATCCAGGTAAATGAAATTGGTTGTTTTATAAATCCCACCTCGCGTACCGAGCTGCGGTGTCGTCCGCTCATCGTAGACGGTGACCGCCACAGGTCCGCTCAACTGAGCCGTACGCTCTGCAACCTTAATATCGGGAACAACCTCAACCGTCTGAGGTCCCAGGATACAGCCACCCAAGAGTACCGTCAGACTCAGGGGTAATAACCATTTTTTCATAAACTTTCCTTCAGCAATTCCATATTCACCTGATCGGTACATGAAATAAGTCGACGAATGTTCTGTGCAGAAAGGCTGTCAGAGTCCAGCATGGGCCAATATCGTAAAGCAATAAGGCTCTCGCTATCTATAACCTCTTTACAATTAGTCCGATATCAACTGCTTTATACTTCAATAAGTAGCGTTTTTCAGGGACAGAAAATGGATTTACGGATTTCCAACACCCCCAGTTCACCATCGAACAGGGGAGTCAATCAATCCTCACGCGCGGTGAGAACCAATGACGGCCGAATGCTAAAAAGTGCACATGTTACCGCGATGATGCCTAAACAACGGGGGAACACGGTTGCTGTCAAACCACTTAACGAGTGGCAGATTAATACAACACATGAACTCAACGCATTGATACGTCAAAACCAGCAAAAATCAAAGCCCTCCGTATTCAATGAACTGGCCTCCATAGGGCGTAGTATTGATCCCAAAAGGGCAGATGCTCTGGCACTTATCAAAGGTCTGGATGATGCCATTCGGAAACAATATTCCAAAAAGACCATCACACTTGAACAGACATTTCAAATACGCAGCATTATGACCGGAAAACTACTGCTTATTGCCAAAAATCCAGACAAAGTCAGTGAACTTAGCAAACCGCTTGTCACTAAACTGATTGGCCCTGAGCGAGCTAAAGACGTGATCAAGGCCATGGAGAAAACCATCGACAGGAATCTTGAAGCCCGCCTTATAAATCTGAAAATGCCTGATGTCCCCAATCACAAGCCCAAATAACAACTTTTGCTAAAAATCACAGGGTTGGAAAACACAACAATGGACGTTATATTACGCCAAACAGCCATCAACATACGTAGAAAACACTAATGGCATCACCAAGGCACAACAATCCGCCCACAGGGATCAGCAAAAAGACCTTCTTCGCTCCCGCACGCCTGCTTCTCCTACGGCCTTAGGGCAGCATAATTTTCTTCACCCCGGCCCCGCTGAGGCGCATCCAGAAGCATCGGACGCCTGAAACAGCACACAACACAGACCTGTATTCCAAATTCCAATAATTGTCTGGAGTGTTTGCGATGAGTGAGAATCGCGTTGTAATTTTCGACACCACCCTCAGGGATGGCGAGCAAAGCCCTGGCGCATCAATGACCCGAGATGAAAAACTGCGCATTGCCCGTTCCCTGGAAAAAATGCGGGTGGATGTCATCGAAGCAGGATTTGCCATGGCCAGCCTGGGGGACTTTGAGTCTGTCAAAGCCATTGCCGAAACCATCCGGGAAAGCACTATCTGCAGCCTGTCCCGGGCACTGGACAAGGATATCGATCGCGCTGCCGAAGCTCTGAAACCGGCCTCCCGTGGACGAATCCATACCTTTATCGCCACCTCGCCCATCCATATGAAATACAAGCTTCAGATGGAACCTGAGCAGGTGATTGAACAGGCCGTCCATGCGGTCAAGCGCGCCAGGAATCTGGTGGAGGATGTTGAGTTCTCCTGTGAAGACGCTGGCCGTTCCGAGCTGGATTTCCTCTGCCGGATTATCGAGAAAGCCATTGATGCCGGTGCACGCACCATCAACATCCCGGATACCGTCGGCTATGCGCTGCCCCACCAGTTCGGGGAAACTATCCGGCAGCTGATCGAGCGTATCCCTAATTCCGACAAAGCCATTTTCTCCGTGCATTGCCACAATGACCTCGGACTTGCTGTGGCCAACTCACTGGCAGCCGTCGTAAACGGCGCCCGACAGGTAGAGTGCACCATTAACGGTCTGGGTGAGCGGGCAGGTAATGCCTCACTGGAAGAGATCGTCATGGCGATTCGCACACGCAGTGATTGCCTGCAGGTCGATACCGCTATCGATACTCGCCAGATTGTGCCTGCCTCTCGCCTGGTGTCCGGTATCACCGGTTTCCCGGTGCAGCCCAACAAAGCCATCGTTGGAATCAACGCTTTTGCCCATGAAGCCGGCATCCATCAGGACGGCGTACTCAAGCACCGGGAAACCTATGAAATCATGAAGGCCGAGGACGTCGGCTGGAATGCCAATCGGATGGTATTGGGCAAACATTCCGGCCGGAATGCGTTCAAGAGTCGCCTGCAGGAACTCAACATCACGATCGCGGATGACGAAGCGCTCAACAAGGCCTTCATGCAGTTCAAGGCGCTGGCGGACAAGAAACACGAAATCTATGACGAAGACCTTCAGGCCCTGGTCACCGATGCCAGAAACCAGGACATTGCCGAGAAGTACAGCCTGTTGCAGATGGAGGCCAGCTCGCGGATGGGCATCACCCCAGAAGCTCGCCTGACCATGACAGTGGATGGCAAGGAAAAACAAATCACCAGCGAAGGCGATGGCCCGGTGGATGCGATCTTCAAGGCCATCGAAACCGTGGCAGAGTCCGGTGCCAAGCTCGAGCTTTACTCCGTCAACGCGATCACGGAAGGTACCGACTCCCAGGGTGAAGTCACCGTCCGCCTCGCCAAGGACGGACAGATTGTCAACGGTAATGGCGCTGACACAGATATCCTGGTGGCATCCGCCAAGGCCTATATCAATGCGTTGAACCTGCTGACATCAGGCATTCGCAAGGCAAACCCGCAGACAGGCAGCGTCTGACCAACGTCCGTCAATCCAAAACGGGCAGTAACCATTCTGTTACTGCCCGTTTTGCTTATCCGCGGTTTTGCATACAATAGGAAGGTGCCAGTCAACAGCCCCTCCGGGGCGGGAGCCACCGGAGCCGCATGAACGAACAGCAACGCCAGCAATACCTTGACGCCATGGGCATCCAGCCTTGGTATCCCCGCTATATCCTGCCGGAAGCCAAACCCTCGACGACCTGTGAATGGGACTGGGAAGCCTGGGAGGCAGAACATCCACCAGCAGCCGTAGCAGAACAACCCCAGCACAGCGCTGAGCAGGCAGTCACACCTGCCCCCTTTAAGCCTGCCGGTAAACCGGTTATGCGACCTGCGGATATTCTGGGTGAAACACCGGAACAAGCCGTTGAAACGACTACTGAAACGCCAGCAGAAAACGTTACCGTCCAGAGCAAACCCGTCAAACCTGCTGAGCGGTTTCGTCTGGTCACGCTTTCAGTTGACGACGATTGCCTTGTGGTTTCCGAATTGCCCAGCACGGGTATGAACCAGTTCACCCGATTCCATGAAAGGCTCTTAAGGAATCTTCTCTTTTCCGTTGGCATTCCTATTGCTCCAGCATTACAACCCGCACTGTTTGACTGGCCCATCGCCGGCAATCGGGCTGATCAGGATGAGCAGGCAGCCCACGACGCCGTGCACGGTTACCTGACCAACCAGTTTGGCCTGCGACGCAGGAAAACGCTCTTTCTACTGGGTCGTAACTGCGTACGTTATGCCTTGGGCCCGGAGACCGATTTTGATGAAGTCCGGGGTATACAAGACAAAGACCAACAAATCACTGTGATAACCCACAGCCTGGATGCACTGATGAAACTGCCCGCCATCAAGGCTGACACCTGGCGCGATATTTCTCCTCTGTTAACCCGTAACTCATGATCACGTCTGAAACATTTTCCGAGCTTTCCCCGATTGTGCAACGCGCCATGACGCTTGAGGACCTGGAGTCCGTATTTGCCATCGAATGCCTTGCACATTCCCACCCCTGGTCCATTGGCAACCTCAGAGACTGTATTACCTCCGGCTATCACTGCCAGGTACTGGAACAGGACGGCGATATTGTCGCCTTTGGCGTTATCTCCGCGGCCATCGGCGAATCACACCTGCTGAACCTGGTCGTATCACCCAACCACCAGCGCCAGGGGCTAGGCCAACGATTACTCAACCAGCTTCTCAAAGCCGCTGTCACCCTGGATGCCGAGGTTATGTTCCTGGAAGTCCGCGCCTCGAACCAGGGTGCCATTACGCTTTATCTGGAAAACGGTTTTTCGGAAATCGGCCGCCGCAAGGATTACTATCCCGCCAAACAGGGACGAGAAGAAGCCATCGTCATGGTCATGGATCTCACCTTTCTTGACGATTGATATCACCTTCTGTCAATCGCTCCCTTCACATGCGTGGCGCAGGCCGATAGACTGCGGCCACGCCAACAACAACGATGACAGGCTTTGCCCATGGCCACACTGCTCCGAGCATGCTTCACGCTATTGCTGTTACTGCCCCCCCTGATTGCACAGGCAGATGATAAGCACTTCACCCTGCTGCATACCAATGACTGGCAGTCCCGCCTGCTGGGTTTCGGTCCCAACCTTGAGTACACCCCCCAAACGACCCACGATGACAAAACCACCGGTGGCATCGCCCGTCTCGCCACCAAGATCAAGACGATCCGCGCGCAACAAGCCGCTGGTGAACCGCTGATGCTGCTTGATGGTGGCGACTTCAGCATGGGTACCCTATTTCACACCATCACCCGGGAAACCGGCGCCGAACTGCAGCTGATGCAGAAACTGGGCTATGACGCCATCACCCTGGGCAATCATGAATTTGATTTCCGTCCGGATGGGCTGGCACAGATGATCCGTTCTGCGCATCAGGCACAAGGTGCCATTCCGCCCATCGTGATCTCCAACCTGTTTTTCTCTGAATCAGGTAAGGGCGATGCATCGCTGAAAGCGGTATACGATGACCAGCTGATCCGTCGCAAGCTCGTGCTGGTTAAAGACGGCATCCGGTTTGGTTTCTTTGGCCTGATCGGTGTCGATGCCCGCAATTCAGCCCCGAATGCCAAGCCTGTGCGGATTGACCGTCAGATCGACGTGGCAAAATCCATGGTGACTGAACTGAAGCAGCAGGATAAGGTGGATGTCGTTATCCTGCTCTCCCACAGCGGCGTGGTGCAAAACAGTGATGGTCTCTGGACAGGCGAGGAGGTCGAATATGCCCGCCAGGTGCCGGGTATCGATATCATCATCGGCGGCCACAGCCATACCCCGATTTTTGAACCCATCATGATCAACGGTACGCCGATTGTGCAGGCCGGTTCGGATGGCCAATACCTCGGAGAAATGTCGGCCAGGCTGACCGACAACGGTATTCGCATGACCGGCTATAAACTGCACCCGATCAATGACAAGATTCCCGGGGATCCGGAAATCAGCAAAATGATTGCCGGTTTCAAGGCACAGGTCAGCGAAAAAATGCTCACGCCCAGGGGATATCACTTCGATCAGCCACTGGTGAAAACGCCTGCAGACCTGGGTCGCGATTACGATGATCCCCGGCTCGGCAACCTGGTCACCGATGCCATCCGCAAAGCCACCGGCGCCGATATCGGCCTGACGGGTAATGGAACGCTGCGTGACGATATCCTGCAGGGCGAAACCGGCGTACAGGCTGTCTCTGATATCTTCCGGATTCAGCCTCTTGGCATCGGCGAACACGATGATGAACCTGGCTACCCACTGATGAAAGCCTGGCTGACCGGCCCTGAGGTCAAGAGCCTGCTGGAAGTACTGTTACTTGGTTACCAGACACGTAGTGACGCCTATTACCCCCGTCTGTCCGGCATTCGTTTTACCTATAACAACTTCCGTCCCCCGTTTGACCGGGTGACCAGGGTGGAGCTGGGCGATCCCGTCAATGGCTACACCATGATGGATCTCAGTGATAAAAGCGATCGCCTTTACAGCATTGGCGGAACCAGCTACGTCGGCAGCTTTACCTGGATTATTCCCGATATCAGCCATGGTCTGCTGAGCGTCACCCCGAAATACGCCAACGGTCAGCCCATTGCCAATATCCGTGACGCTATCCTGGATATCAGCCCGGAAACCCCCGGCATTCAGGAAATGAAAATCTGGCAGGCCATGCTGGATTACCTGGGATCACTGCCGGACCTGGATAGCGATGGTCTGTCCGACATCCCGCTGGACAGCACGACCACCGAGCAGCGCATGATTGCAGATCATAGCCTCAATCCAGCCAAACTCTTCAGCAACAGCACCTGGATTCTGTGGACGACACTCGGCCTGCTGATTATCCTGATCAGCCTGCTGGGATGGTTACTGACCGCTGTGGGACGGCGATTACGGCGTTAATACGCGTCATCAAGCGGTATGACTTGCGAATGCGAGCATACCGCGCCTTTCTCTCCTCCAAGCCTTGCTGCAAACTACACTTAGTACAACAGATTGCATGTGTCTGCCGGTAATCGACAGACGCTATGTTCTCTTAAACGATGACCTGAAACGCTAAAGATTCAATGGATTCCTTAAAACCACTACTGACCAACAATCGCACCTGGGCACAGGAAAACAAGACGCAGGATCCTGACTTCTTCAGCCGCCTGAGCGCCGGGCAGTCGCCCCAGTATCTCTGGATCGGTTGCTGTGACAGCCGGGTGCCTGCCGAAATGCTCACCGGCGCCCAGCCGGGTGACCTGCTGGTACACCGGAATGTTGCCAACATGGTGCTGCATGACGACACGAACTGTCTCTCCGTACTGCAGTTTGCGGTGGAAGCGCTGAAAATCAAGCATATCGTGGTGGCTGGCCATTACGACTGTGGTGGCGTGAAAGCGGCACTTAACGGTGGGGTTTCCGGAAAGTTAGGCTGCTGGCTTCATCACCTTGAAGACATTTACCAGCAACATAAAGCGCAGTTTGATTTACTGACCGATGAAGAAGAACGTATCAATCTGCTCTGCGAGCTCAATGTGGCTCACCAGGTCGTCAATGTCGCCAACACCACGACCGTTCGAAAGGCATGGCAAAATCACTTCCCCCTGACCATTCACGGCTGCATTTACGATATTGGCGATGGCTTGCTGAAAGAGATCGGCGTCTCGGTTAACGGTCCGGATGCCATACCCGCGCAATTTCAGAGTGCTGACCACGGCTAGCGGTTGTACGCGACGATCGCCGTCAACTTCCCGACTGATTCTGACGGGAATTATATTGACTATCATTGCTTAGTAACAAGCGTGCGGTTTTAGTTGTCGCTTTTCAATCAAACCTCAAACCATGGAATGGTACGTGATGATTAAAGTCCGCAATGCATTGCTGGCAGGTATGATCTTTTGCCTGCCCGCGACCAGTCAGGCTGTCGATATGTATGCCTTTGCCCGCGGGGGAATGGCCTCAACCCAAATTACCAATACCGACGCAACCAATCCGATTTTAGTATTAGGTGATCCTGGATACCCTTCCGTGTCTCAAAACGGTAGCTTGGGTATCGTCAATGAAAATAACAGCGATGACGCATCAACAGCAGCCTTAGGCATAGGGTTCGTTCTGAACAAACATTTCAGGCTAGAGCTGGAAGGTTCGCTGCAACGTGAATCAGATTTTCAAATTGATCTGCAAATTGGTGGAGATCAATTTGGAACCGGAATCACTCAGCCCCTTGGAACCGGCTTCAATAAAATCAGCATAGAATCCGAGATTTACCTGCTCAAAGCCTATTTTGATATGCCTATCAATGAGACCGTGGTCCCTTATTTCATGGCAGGTATCGGCTATGCGCGCAATAAGGCATCCGGTGTGCAGACATTTTCCGCCAACCCCAGCTGGAATGAAAAATGGGATGACACCACCAGCAACGATACTGCCTGGACCCTCGGCATCGGCCTGTCCTACCAGTTCGACCAGAACCTGACGTTCGACTTTGGCCTCGAACACCGAAACCTGGGCAACTGGGAACTGGACAATCTGCCGGCTACCGGTGATGAATCCTTCAAGGGCGACCTCGAATCCACCACACTGCTGTTTGGGGTACGCTATCTCTTTCATTGATGCACCTGTAACCCCACTGCACTGGTGACACCCAGTCCCAGTGCAGTCTTTCAGTAATACTGCGCCTGCCGGGAAAATCTTGCGAACAGAGAGGCCTGTGCTAACTTCCATAGGCGGATTGTTACTATCCCATCCGCATAATCGCCAGTACACCTGCCTTGATACCATTCCCAGTCACTGAGTCTGCCCGCATGAAACCCTGCCGCGCCCTGCTGTTCCTGACCACTCTGTGGTGCTCTTTCTCTTTCGCCACCTCGCTGCCAGCCCCCAGGCTCAACAACAATCCCCAGTGGGACATGGTGCTCACCAATCCCCAACCGGTCCTGACGTTCTCATTGGCCGGTTCCGATCCGTCCTGGGTCTACGAGCTGCAGATGGCCAAAGATGCCAAGTTTCGACAGACCGTGGCCACCTATAGCGACATCAGGCCATTTAACCAGTACTACGCCCAGATGCGGATTCCTGCTCGTGATGCCCTGTCGGACGGACGCTATTACTGGCGTGTGCGCACCCTCACCCCAAAGGGGATGAGCAGTGACTGGGTCGTCAGCCGGTTCACTCTTGATGTCGCAGGCTCACGCACATTCAGCGGTTATGTACGGGCACCGGTCAAACAGGTACTGGCGTCCTCCGGTGAAAATCCAAACAATATCATCGACTGGGATGATCAGGGGCAGCTGACGTATTGGAACAGCGCACCACTCGGAGTGGGGGACAAAGACAACTGGATCGTTCTGGACATGGGGAAGCGTACTACGCTAAGCCGTTTCTGGATGTTGTCAACCCGCAGCATCACACCGGCACCCGGCTGGCTGGTCGATTTTTACTGGCAAAGCAGCGATGACCTGAACCAATGGAAAACCATTGAGGATACCCGCGTCACGGGCAACGATACCTACCGCAACATTATTGATTTCAAGCCAGTCACGGCACGGTTCTTCCGCCTGATGATCAACAAGCAAAATGCTCTGCAGGCCCAGATCAACGCCATCATTCCCTATAGCCGTGGCAAACCCGCCATTCCTGACGTTCCGGATGGTCGTTATGTCCTGCTGGTCGGCAACCAGATGGATGGTTACACCTATACTCACCTCAAACGTTTTGTGGAAAGCAAAGGCTACAAGACGGTACTAATCCCCCACTATGATTTCTCATTGGATGTCCTGCGTCGCTTGAAACACCGCCCCATGGCGATTATGTTCAGTGGCAATAATGCCGACTGGCAATACCTGCCCATGTTCGAGTACTACGGCGAATATGAGGTCATGCGCGATGTCGATAACATCCCCATGATGGGAATGTGCGCCGGTAACGAATTCTTTGCCATGGCCCATGGCATCAGCTTTGCCCACTGGATGGAATGGTTTGATGACTCCATCTTCAGGCGATACATGGGCTTACCGGTGGATAAGGTCGAGATCCTGCCCCAGTTTTCCAGTGACCCACTCTTTGACAAGGTACCCAACCCCTTTCAGGCCGTTGAAATTCACAGCTGGGCCGTCAGTCAGGAGTTCATCAAGGAACATCAGGATTTTGCGGTCATGGCCCGGTCATCCTATATCCAGGTTATGCGCAACATGAACCGCCCTGTCTATTCCACCCAGTTCCATCCCGCCGCCGTGGTGCCTTACAACCAGTCTGAGCCCATCATGGCCAATTTTCTTGAACTGTCATCACGCTGGCACTGATCCCATCCCCCGGCAACAACAGGCGTACCCCGGCCTTTGCAGGGAACAGTTTCACACTTCCAGGTCAATGCTATGCAGGAAAACGGAACCCATGAACACATACGACGCAACTGGCTGATCACCCTGGCCATCGTCGTATTACTGGTGGCTGCCGGATACCTCTATCTGCAACACCAGAAAAAATACCCGGATACCGATGATGCCTACATCCATGCCAGCATTATTTACATTGCCTCCCAGGTCGCGGGCAAGGTAAACCGTGTCAATGTCGTAGATTATGAAGCTGTCGACAAAGGCGACCTGCTGGTTCAGATTGACCCGGCCCCTTATGAGGCGGCACTCGACAAAGCGCGGGCCGTCTATGAAAACGCTACCCAGCAGAACCGTGCTGCCGGGGAAGCCATTCTCGCCGCCAGTGCCGATGTTCGCAGCAGTAATGCCAAACTGACCGACGTACAAACCCATTACTCCCGCACCATGGCCCTTGTGGCGGAAGGTGTATTGCCCAAACAATCCGCCGATGACGCCAGGGCCGACCTCTCCGCGGCACAAAACGTCCTGGATGCGGCTCGGGCAACCCTCTCTCAACTGGTAGCTGAGCAAGGCGCAGATGGCAGCAAAGCACCTTCGGTGAAGGAAGCCGCGGCCGCATTGACCCAGGCCAGCCTAAACCTGTCATATACCAACATTACGGCGCCAACTTCCGGCCTGTTGGGAAAAGTCAGCATCCATCCCGGGAGTATCGTTGCTGTAGGTCAGGCCATGACGCCGCTGGTTGTCGACGGCAGCTTCTGGATGCAGGCCAATTTCAAAGAAGACGACCTTGGTCGTATTCGTCCCGGCATGCCGGTGGATATTGATCTGGACATGTACCCAGACACCACCTTCTCCGGCCGGGTAGAAGCCATTTCGCCCGCCAGCGGCTCCGCCTTTTCTCTGCTTCCCCCGGAAAATGCAACGGGCAACTGGGTCAAAATCCCCCAGCGCTTTCCGGTCAAGATCAGTATTGTGCAACAGGCCGGACAGCCACCTCTGCGGGTCGGCGCCAGTGGTACGGTGACAGTGGATACGGTTGCCCACAATGACACATCAGACGGCAGCCCGTAACATGAACCGGACGACGGTCACCCTGGCGATCATGCTCTCCGCCATTATGGTGCTGCTGGACATGACGATCGCCAATGTCTCCCTGCCCCATATGATGGGTTCGTTGGGCGTCACCTCCGAACAAATCACTTGGGTGCTGACCGCCTATACCATGGCAGAGGCGATTTGTATTCCACTGGCCAGTTACCTGACGCTGCGCTTCGGGGAACGCAACCTTCTGTTGATTTCAATTACCGGGTTTGTCACCACCTCAGCCCTCTGCGGACAGGCTGACACACTCGCGGAAATGATCACCTTCCGGATTATTCAGGGCGCCTTTGGCGCTTCGGTGATTCCACTGGCACAGTCCATCCTTGTGCAGATTTATCCGAAAGAAGAAAGAGGCAAGGCAATGGCCCTGTTCAGCGTGGGTATCCTGCTGGGTCCCATCCTTGGCCCGACGGTTGGCGGCATCATCACCGAACACCTGGACTGGCGCTGGATTTTCTATGTCAACCTGCCGGTGGGCATTCTCTGCCTTGGCCTGCTGTGGCGGTATGTGCATATCAGTAACCGTGGAAGCACCAGCGTCGACTGGATGCTGGTTATCAATATGGCCATCGGTATCGGGCTGCTGCAGATGGTGTTGTCGCGGGGCAACGAGGAAAACTGGTTCAGCTCCAACCTGATCCTGTTTGCCAGCGTTATCAGTGCCGTCACCCTGCTCCTGTTTATCATCCGCTCCTTTATGACCCGGGGAGATATTGCCCCCATATGGTTGCTGAAAGACCGTAATCTGGCCGCGTCATGCCTGATCATGAGCTGTTTCGCACTGGGCATGTTTGGCATTACCCAGCTGCAACCCATGATGCTGGAACAGTTGCTGAATTACCCGGTCGAAACCACCGGCTTTGTCATGGCACCACGGGGAATAGCATCTGCTGTCGTCTTGATAGCGATAGCCCGTTCTATGGATCGACTGGATGGCCGCATGCTGGTCGTCATCGGTTTACTGCTCAATGCACTGGGCACCTGGCTGATGACCCATTACTCCCTGAATATTGATCTCTTCTGGATTATTTTCCCCAGCCTGATCCAGGGGGCGGGCATGGGGCTGGTCTTTGCCCCCCTATCACAAATGGCCTTTATGACACTCAGCCCACAACAGGCGACCGGCGGCGCCGTTGTCTACAACCTCTGCCGCACCATCGGCAGTTCATTCGGCATTGCCATTGTGAACACCTATTTTTCCCGTGTACAACAGTCTGAATGGCACAGCCTGGGAGGTGCCCTGTCACCGGATAACATCACCCTGCAACACTATGCGGCCGCGCAAAACACATCCCTGGTCAACCCGGATTTCATGGCCAGCATCGCCCACATGCTTCAGCAACAGTCATCACTACTGGCCTTTGTTTATACCTTTGTCTTTATCATGGTGACCTACCTGGTACTGATACCGTTGGTGCTGATGTTCAGGAAAACATCAGCACCAACGGTAGCCCAAAACACCTGACGCTGTGGAGGCCGTTCAGCACCATGGACAGAATGGCTATTCGTTCGACAATCCGCTTCACCTGCATTGCGTTTATTGCGTACATTGCCGGCTACAGCTTCACTTGGCTGTGGCATGAACCCACGGCCATGATCGGTGGGCTGTGGGCCGTTATCTCCGGTTTGATTGTGTCGGAGCCCGCCACCGTCAAGGAAAGCATTGCCACCGCCAGAACACGGGTTACCGGCTCAGCCATCGGCTGCTTTTTCGGCGCGATTTATCTGCTGCTCATCGCGTTTGACCCTTTCACCTATGCACTGTTTATTGGCATCAGCTCATTGCTCTGCTACTTGCTGAACTACGGCCAGCACGTAAAACTGGCTGCGATCACTATGTCCGTGGTCATTGTGGTTTCATCCGTCTCCGATATTAATCCGGTCAAAAATGCCATCCTTCGACTGCTGGAATCCTGCATAGGCGTCGGTGTTGGCGTACTGGTTTCCTGGCTGCTGGATAAGGTGAACCACCACTTTGAACAATAAATAAACGAAAAGCACACAGGAAATAGAAGTACTAACGCACCAAAATCATTGAATAATTCGACAAAACATCGCACACAACATTTTTTACAACCAACCAAAAAAGAAATAACGCCTTTTTTCTGGTTAAAAACTCTTTTTCAGAGGTTTTTCCTGACAACCTCTGAAAAAAGTGACATAAGTCACAACTACAGACATTCATCGCATTGTAGGGTGTCGTTTAGCTGACTGCCCTGTGTCCCTGTCTAGAAACACTCGCGCCTGTTATTGCTCCCTTATCGTCACATGTCTGGAGTCTTGATGTCTCAGTCGACCAATGTCTTACGACAGCCGAAACCGTTTTACATGATTTTCTTCCTGGAACTCTGGGAACGATTTGGTTACTACGGCCTTCAGGCGCTGCTTGCCGTCTATTTCGTCAAACAGCTTGGTATGGACGACACCACCTCCTTCACCACCTTCGGCGCCTTTAGTGCCCTGGTGTTTGGTCTTGTAGCCATCGGAGGTTTCATTGGTGACCGGGTAATCGGCACCAAACGCACCATGGTGCTCGGCGCACTGGTTCTGGCCAGCGGCTACCTGCTGATGGGAATGGCGGATCATGACCATCACCTGGTCTACCTGGCATTGGGCTGTATTGCCGTCGGAAACGGCCTGTTCAAGGCTAATCCTTCCAGCCTGTTGTCCAAATGCTATGAAGAAGGCGACAAGCGCCTGGATGGTGCGTTTACCATGTACTACATGGCCATCAACATCGGCTCCTTCATCTCCATGGTTCTGGTGCCTGAACTGACCGATCGCTTTGGCTGGAGTGTCGGTTTCTTCACCTGCACACTGGGCATGATCCTTTCAGTCGGCAGCTACTGGTTCCTGCGCAGCTGGGTAAACGGCATTGGTTCTGCACCTGACCTTGCCCCTGTCGATATGAAAAAGATGGTTCTGGTGCTGGCGGGCACTGTCGCGGCGATCTTCCTCAGCGCCTGGATGCTCCAGAACCTGACCGTTGCCCACGTTCTGTTGGCGGCCGTCAGTAGCCTGGTTGTCGTGATATTCCTGAAAGAGATCATTGCCAGCAAAGGTACAGAACAGAAAAAGATGATCGCCGCATTGATCATGATGCTTCAGGCAGTGGTCTTCTTCGTGCTCTACATGCAGATGCCGACATCTCTTAACTTCTTTGCCATCAATAACGTTGAACACAACATCCTGGGCATTGCGATCAACCCGGTCACGTTCCAGTCCCTGAACCCGTTCTGGATCATGCTGGCCAGCCCCGTACTCGCTTACCTCTACAACCGGATGGGCAATAGCGGCCGAGACCTTTCCATGCCCATGAAGTTTGCGATTGGCATGACCCTGTGCGCCACCAGCTTCCTGATCCTGCCGCTGGGCGCCCAGTTCGCCAACGCCATGGGCATTGTCTCTTCCGGCTGGATTATCGCCAGCTATTTCTTCCAGGCGATCGGTGAACTGCTGATCAGTGGCCTGGGACTGGCCATGGTGGCTCAGCTGGTTCCCCAACGTCTGACCGGTTTCATCATGGGCGCCTGGTTCCTGACCTCTGCGGCAGCCTCTGTCATCGGCGGTTTTATCGCCTCAATGACCACGGTACCGAGCAGCAATGGTGCGGTGGACGCCCTGCAGACACTGCCGGTTTACGCCAAGGTCTTCCTGGAGATTGGCCTGGCAGCGGCTGTGATGGCCGGTCTGATGCTGTTGACTGCACCGCTGCTGGCCCGCATGATCAACGGCGATGAAACCATCGCAGAACAAGCGGCGACAGCCCACTAATACGCATTTATATAGACGAAAAAAGCCCCAATTTATCGGGGCTTTTTTTGCAGTTTTCAACAGCTATTAGGCTGACTCTTCCTCCAGCCAGAACACTGGATTAGGCAAAACGGATAACACCGCATCCAGATCTTTGACCGCGATCGCCACCGTCATTTCCGGCAGTCCGGGTGTGAACATGATCTCCTTACAGCCTTTCAGGCGGGAATCCACCACCATGACAATGTCAGCATTCTGACCCAAAGGACACACGGCACCAGGCAAACAGCCGGTCACTTCCTGCATGGTTTCCGGGCTACAGACAGATGGGCGACTACCCAGCAACTGCCGAACAGCCTTGCTATCCAGTCGCGCATCCCGATGGGTGAGATAAATACAGTAGCGGCCATCCTTCAGGTGGAGAAACAAGCTTTTGCTCGGTTCAGCCGTCCACCCCAGCGCCTCCGTGATCCGGGCATCGGTTTCGAAATCCAGAATGGGTTCATGCTCCCAACACTGCCAGTCGACGCCCGCCTCATTCAACTGGGAGAGTGTTCTCTGGTAAATCTGTTCCAACCGTTCACGCATTACATCACTACCCGTTTCAACAATGAAAACGCAATAACCCACATCATCAGCCAGATGACACCGTCAATCCAGCGCCGGACTTTGGGTCGACCGAGTACCGGCGACAATCTTGCCGCCCCAATGGAGAGGGCAAAAAACCAGGCAAACGACGCTATCATGGTACCTGCCGCAAAGGTGACACGATCACCGCCCTCAAACTGCCCGCCTATACCGCCCAGGATCATCACGGTATCCAGGTAAACATGGGGATTCAGCAAAGTGACCGCCAGTGTGCCTGCAATCACCGCACGGCGACTCGTACCGGTCACCTGCGCGTCTGCCACTTCATCCGTCGCACGAAGCGCACTTTTCAGTGACAGAAAACCGTACCAGAACAGGAAAGCGGCGCCACCGCTGGATACAGCCAACAATAGCGTTGGATGACTGGCAAACAACGTCCCGCCGCCAAACACACCCAGCGCTATGAGAAGCATATCGCAGATGGCACAGACGGATGCCGTCAACAGGTGGTGCTGACGTCGAATCCCCTGGTTCAGCACATAAGCATTCTGTGCCCCAATGGGAATAATCATGGTCGCTCCCAGGCCAAAGCCCCGGAGTAATGGCCAGACAGATAACATGGTCAGTGCTCTTTCCCCCGGGAGGTTCAATCAAACATGCGGCGCATCATGCCAGCAAACCGAAAAAATCCGCATAACATAAAGTGATAGTAAATCTAACCAAAACATTAGGGGCTGTTGACGTTTCATTGAAAGCCTTGAACCAAGCCTGAAAATCCGCAGTATGTTGCTACCGCTCATGCTTT
>NZ_BAABFL010000463.1:0-44028 GCF_039540975.1 Kistimonas scapharcae | reverse complement strand
CCCGAACTCAGCAGTGAAACGATACATCGCCGATGGTAGTGTGGGGTCTCCCCATGTGAGAGTAGGTCATCGCCAGGCTTTAAATTTCGCAAAACGTCCATATGACGGTTTGCCACAGAATTGCTTGACGGCAATAGAGAAGTGGAACCACCCGATTCCATCCCGAACTCGGAAGTGAAACGCTTTATCGCCGATGGTAGTGTGGGGTCTCCCCATGTGAGAGTAGGTCACCGTCAAGCGTCTAAATCAGAAACCCCGTAGCAGCAAGTGCTACGGGGTTTTTTGCTATCTGATTCCAATCAAATATTGGCTGTCCGTGAGAATTGAAAGGCTACGCATCGTAGAGTGAGTTGAATTCATAGCACTACGAATGATTTTCTGTCGTTGATATCAGGCTGATAGAAACTTTTGGCTACCGGAAGAGGCTGACACTCGATTGCCAGTGTATTACCCGTGCTTCCAGCCAGTTCCAGAATACCATCACACTTAACCCAATCAGGCTGAGTACCAATACCCCCGCAAAAAGAATATCCATTTGTGCCATACCACCTGCGGCCAGGATCAATGAACCGATGCCTTCCTGTGCACCCAGCATCTCCGCAGCGACGAGGACGATCAGTGCAATAGGGGTTGTCAGTCGAAAAGCAAGGAATAAGCCGGGATAGGCACCTGGCAGGATGATATGTCGAATAATTGTTTTCTTTGAAAGCTGGAAACTCCAACCCATATCCACAAGATTACCGGGAATGGCCTTAACGCCCTGATAGACACAGAACAGGGCTGGGAAAAGTACGCCTGCCATAATGGTTATGATGCGTGAACTGTCTCCAATTCCAAACAAAATGATGAAAAGTGGAAAAAGTGCGATTTTAGGTATTGGGAAAAGTAATGCCAGCCAGGGAATAAAGAGATAAAAGAGTCGGCGTGATACAGCTAAGAGTGTGCCGAGAGTTGCCCCAATGCTTATGCCAAGTAGCCAACCGGGCAGCAATCTCCCTAGTGATGCCAACGTATGTCTCCCCAGCTCTCCTGAGACCAGTAAGTCATAAAATGTTGTCAGTATTTGTGCGGGAGATGGGATTAAACCTGCCTCATTGAACAGGCTCACGCACTGCCATAATGACAATCGAGCACCCAGGCTCAACAGGGATAGCAGCCATCCACGCTTTTTATTCTCAAGCAATGGACGACCTCATTACCTGCCGGTCACTGACCTGTACTTCTTTTTTCAGGTGTTGCCAGATTTCGGATCTTAATTTATCCCGTTGATCAGGTGATAGTGAGTCAGGCAAATCCATGCAATGCAGAACCCGTGCTGGTCGTGAGGATAACAGCAACAATTGGTCTGCCAGATCAAAGGCATCGTCCAGCTGATGGGTGATCAGGATGCGTGTCATTGGCCATTGCTGACAGAGTCGATGATATTCGCCTATCAGTAATTCGCGGGTTTGGCCGTCTATAGCTGAGAAGGGCTCATCCAGTAACAGAAGCGATGGATGAATGGCCATGGCACGCGCAAGACCTGCGCGCTGCTGCATGCCGCCAGACAGTTGATAAGGAAACGTATCAGCAAAAGGTAGCAGGCCAGTTAATGTCAAGACTTCCTGAATACGTTCGCTAATGGCGTCAGGCGATAACTTATGTGGACGCAGAACCAGCGTAATATTGTCCTGTACGGTCAGCCAGGGCAGGAGGCAGAAATCCTGAAATACATAGCCTGTAATCAGGCTATGAGGTGCAGGTGTAATGCTGCCGGTATCTGGTTGAATAAGGCCTGCTATTAACTTCAATAGTGTGCTTTTACCGCTACCGGATGGCCCCAGTATGGCCGTCGTTTTTCCATCTGGAAAACCGATGTTGAGATTGTCCAGTACCATCCGGTTACCATAAGAAAAACTGAGTTGTTGAACAGACAGTGCAGTGTTTATAGATCTATTCATGGCGTGGTGAAGCTGGAAACCAGTGGCTTATCAATCACCTGATCCAGAGTGACTCGACGGTTGACCATTCCCTGTTCCTGATACCAGCGAAGCTGTTCTTCAACACTCTTCAAGTCCAGTCGAGCATCAATATCCATATAGAGGGGATAGCGCACCATTTGTTCTGCCGTCATTACCGGAGCAATGAACTGCTGCATGCTTTCGGTTACCTGCCGTAGAGGCTGCTTGCCATCCGCCAGGTTTTTGAGATTGGCTTCCGGTGGGACCTGGTTGAAACTTTCATGGTAAAGTCGGCTGCCTTTTCGAAAGGCGTGAAGAAATTTCTCCACTGTTTGGTGATCCTGCGTAAGTAGGCGCGATGACACCAGGAGCCCGGTGACCTGCCAGGGTGTTTCTTCACTCACCCAGCCGATGATGTGCCCGTTCTTTTTCTTTTCCATACGATGTGCCAGCATGCCGGGGACAATTGAGCTGTCTACCTGATCAGTTGCCAGTGCCGTGAATATTTCAGGAAAACTATGCAGTGGGATTGGCTTGATACTGCCAGAAGGAAAGGCATATTTATCGGAGATTCTGCCCGCTGTGAAATGCAGGGTTGACCCAATGTCGGTGACTGCCAGAGTGTGACCGGCCAGTTGCCTGGGGTGGTGGAGTCCTTCGCGCCAGGCTTTGTTGGAAACGACGATGGCAGAGCCTTCCCAACCGGGTTCTTCCCGGAAATTGCCGGCTATCAGCTTGAGTTTGCCGTGTCCGGCAAGATTAAAGACGGCAGCGGTGATGCCAGTCAGTCCGATATCCAGGTCGTTTGATGCGACCGCCAATGCAATTTTCTGAGCTGACGGAAAGATGTGAAATTCGGTACTGAGACCTTCCTCCTGGAAATAGCCGAAATCCTCTGCCAGTTGGAATACGCTGCCGGACTGCAGGCTCAAGGTGCCCAGACGCAGGTGTACTGGTTTATCCTTCGTATGACCATACCCTGACGACAAAAGGGCTATTCCCAAGGATAGCAGCAGGGAAAATACGGTTCTGAGTCGTTGCAAAGGTGTTCTTACCGCAGTTTTATAGCCATGGAATATCAGGTCTGGACGACCGCGCCACCAGAGTATAGTCTCAATCCGTCAGCGCGCACGGCGCCTGCGGTGCAGCATGTTTCCCCCATAACAATAAGAACATGGAGAACCGATTATGGCAGAGGAATCCATCCACACGTTTCGTGAGTTTTACCCTTATTACCTGAATGAGCACAGTCACCCTGTCTGCCGTGGATTGCACTATGTGGGCAGTCTCCTGGTGCTGGCGTTGGTGACCTATTCCCTGATTGCCGGCGATTTGGTCTGGCTGTTAGCTCTACCGGTTGTCGGCTATGGATTTGCCTGGATAGGTCACTTTGTGTTTGAGAAGAACCGTCCGGCCACTTTCCGTTATCCGTTGTACAGTTTCATGGCGGACTGGGTCATGCTGGCGGAGTTTCTGGCCGGACGTTCCCGGCATAAAACAGAGTAATTTGGTAGACTACCGCCATTTCAAACCTTTACGAGTACCTGATGGCCGTTTTCTCTGACGATGAACAACTGGCGTCATGGGAATCCCGTTTTGTGGATTACCTGCGCCACCATGAAACCGATGACCACTCCCACGATCTTTCCCATTTCCAGCGGGTATGGAAAACCGCCCAGCTGATCATGGTGGAGGATGAGCGTCCGGTTGATCGCCTGGTCGTACTGGCAGCCTGCTATTTTCACGATATTGTTTCCCTGCCCAAGGATCATCCGCAGCGTTCGGAGTCCTCGAGGCTGGCAGCGGCGAGAACCTGTGAAATCCTGAACGAACTGGCATTCCCCGCGTCGCTGATTCCTGCTGTGGCCCATGCGGTGGAAGCACACAGCTTTTCGGCGAACATCCCAACGGAAACGCCGGAAGCTGAAGTGGTTCAGGATGCTGACCGGATGGAGTCACTGGGTGCGATTGGCCTGGCGAGGGTGTTTTATACGTCCGGCAAGCTCGGTCGTCATATCTTTAACCCGGAAGATCCCTGGGCTAATCATCGTGAGCTGGATGACCGGAATTTTGGAATTGATCACTTTCCCCTGAAGCTGCTGCGTCTGGCTGATACCATGAAAACTGAAGCCGGCCGAAAGCTGGCAAGGCACAATACCGAGTATTTGAATCAGTTCCTGCAGAAGCTGGCGCGGGAGCTGGAAGGTGATTACTCCTGCTGACAGGTTCGCAATTCAGTCGATCACCTTACCCTGGCGACGTTCTTCCGGATGACGGAACCAGCCCATGCCGGCTTTCAGGGGATGGAAACCAAATTGCTGGTAAAACGGCATCTGTCCGGGTGAGGTGAACAGGATGATGTTATCCACATCCAGCTGTTCCATCAGATGACTGACGATGCGTTTGCCATAACCCTGACGCTGATAGTCAGGTCTTACTGCGATATCACAGAGCACTGCCTGATAAATGCCATCTGAAATGGCGCGTCCCAAGGCGATAAGCTGGTTGTCTTGAAATATCGCGCAGGTGGTGAGACTGTGCTGGAAAGCCTGCTCCAGCAGGTCTGGCGACCGTTCGCCCATACGGACGCGGTGGTAGATTTCTGCGGCCTGACACCAATCGATATCACTGCAATCGGTCTTGATGACCAGAGACATGGGCTGTACTTCCTGATGACACCAGCACTGCTGACAGTATAGGTGCCTGGCACGGGCGTATCGGGCGGTATTCGCCAGCCACTATTGTGGCGTGGCCAGAGCCTCGCCCATCCGGATTTTACTGCCAGGTTGGTGCTGTTCGAGCCAGCTGACCACCGGCCACGAGAAAAGAACAATCACCGTAGAGCCGAGCTTGAAACGGCCCATTTCATCCCCCCGGTTCCGGGTAATCGAGGTATCGTCGTAAAATGACCAGGTGACCTCGCGCGTGTCCGGCTTGACCTCTCCAGCCCATACCGTCTCCATACTGCCAACCACCATGGCGCCGACCATGATCACGGCCATTGGGCCATATTCGGTATCGAAGATACTGATGACCCGTTCATTTCTGGCATAGAGGTTTTCAACACTATCAGCGGTCACCTGATTGACGGAATAGAGGTCTCCCGGAACATAAGCCATTTTTCTGAGAGTACCGGTTATTGGCATATGAACCCGGTGATAATCTCCTGGAGAAAGGTAAATGGTGCTGAACAGGCCATTGTCGAAAGTGTCGGCTAGGGCATCATTGCCAGCCAACAGGGCCTTCAGGCTGTAATCATGTTTTTTAGCCTGGATGATGCGGTCATTCTCAATCCAGCCAATCTGGCTGACAGTGCCGTCAACAGGGCTGCTGACCAGGGATGGATCTTTAGGCTGGGGGCGGGCGCCATCCTTCAGTGCCCGGGTAAAGAAGTCATTGAAGTTGAGGTAATCTTCCGGGTTTTGTAATGCCGCCTCACTCATATCGATATTATTTTTCTTAATGAAGTCACGAATGAGCCAGTTTTTAAGCCAGGGCCACTGTTTTTCCGCCAGAGAATAAGCAATATCGTTAATCAGGTGATGAGGAAGGATTTCCTGAAGCCCTGGTGACAGACGATAAGAAGGATTTATCAGGGATAGTCCTGCCTCTTTTTCTGTGCTATCAGCCCCAAGTGGCTGACAGCACAGAAGAAAGATTACCAGCAAGGTGCGAGTAAACCATTGAATGCCGGACATAGGGAACCATTCCTGTCAGGTGTGTCGTGGTCATTTAGACCCTTAAAATCAGGAAAAGTTAGGCGTAAGCGTAAGAGGAGGCAAATTAGAAGGGCGATTGGCGGACAGGCAATGTGACTGTCCGCCAGCAGGTTTAACAGAAACTGCCGATGGCCTGACCCATACGTACGGTATCACCGGATTTCAGGTCATCCAGCCAGTTCATCTGGTCCTTACCGAACAGGACAATAGCTGTGGAACCCAGCTTAAATCGGCCCATCTCATCACCCCGGTTAAGGTGGATAGCCTGCCGACCGGCCTCGGTATAGTCGAAAGCTTTCAGTATTCTGCGTGGCGGTGTCACGACACCAGACCAGACCGTCTCAATACTGGCAACAATCATGGCACCGACCAGAATCACGGCCATGGGGCCCTTGTCAGTATCAAAGATGCAAACCACCCGCTCATTCCGGGCAAACAGGCGGGGCAGGTTTTCCGTGGTGGCCTGGTTAACGGAGAACAGGCGGCCAGGTACATGAATCATGCGACGCAGCGTACCACCGGCGGGCATGTGAACCCGGTGATAATCCTTGGGAGACAGGTATACCGTGGCAAATTTGCCTTCGGTGAATTCTGTGGCCAGTGCACTGTCACCACCCAGCAGTTCGGTCAGGCTGAAATCGTGACCTTTGGCCTGGTACAGGCGGCCATAGCGAATATCGCCTAACTGGCTGATGGCACCGTCAGCGGGGGAAATCACCGCATGACTGTCGGCTGGCATGGGACGGGCATCATGCTTGAGTGGCCGGGTAAAGAAGTCATTGAAATGGGCGTAAGCCTTGGGGTTTTCCTCCAGCGCTTCACGCATGTCGACGTCATACTGGCGGATGAACCACTGGATAAACGCGTTCTTGAACCAGGGAATCTGGCACTCGGCCAGGTAGTGTGTTGCACGGGAGATCAGGTGATGAGGCAGGATGGTCTGAACCGCTGCAAACAGGCGGTCGGGTAATGGGCTGTTGGTACTACTGTTATCTGTCACGGCGGTCTCTGTCATCCGTAGGGCCTTGTCGGCGTGGTTACTTATGCTTGCAGCGGCTCGTGGCGATTGTACTTCAAGCGGTTTCGATCGGGGTATCCGTTCTGTTACCCCATTCCGACCAGGAGCCGTCATAGGCCTTGATGGATGGGTATCTCAGCAATCGGGCCACCAGGTAGGTCAGGCCTGACCGGTGATGGCTCTGGCAATGGGTGATGACCTGTTTGTCAGGACTGATACCCAGCCGGGTCAGGATTTCAGGCAGATCCGTTCTGAGCCTGAAATTGCGTGCAGGATCCATAGCCTGGGTCCATTCAAAATTGATCGCCCCGGGTATGTGACCGCCTCGCATGGAAAAGGTTCGTTCGCCACTGTATTCCGCCGCTGAGCGGGCATCCCAGATGACGGTGTCGTCGTTATCCAGAGCGGTCATGATCTGCTCGGCGTGAATTCTGGGGCTTTCGTCAATACTCAGGCTGACGATGGTCGGTGTCGGAAGTGCCGGTGTGGCCTGCAGCGGGAAACGCTCCTCTAGCCAGGCACGCATACCGCCGTTCAGGTAGGACCAGCGTGTGTGGCCGATCAGATCCAGGGTCCAGATAAACCGGCCGGCCCAGCCACCGCCTTCATCATCGTAAACAACAATGTGCTGGTCGGGTTGGTAGCCAATACGTCCGAACAGGGCTTCGAGCTGATTCAGTGCTGGCAGTTTACCGGTTGCAGGAGGCTGGCCTGATACCAGTTCACCGGGCTGCACGTGGATGGCGCCGGGGATATGCATCTTCTGGTATAGGGCCGGATTACAGAGGTCAATAATCAGTAAGTCCTCGGAGCCCAGCAGAGGCTGAAGATCTTCCGGTTCCACCAGAGGCGGCAGGAGAGGCTGGCTGCTCATTATAGTTGTCATTTCCGGGGATTTGGTCGGCCTGTGATTGTACTGCAGCCATGGTCTGCTGCAAATATCACGGGTTGCGCTAAGAAAGGGATGGACTATTTTTCAGGACTAACTCACGCAGTGAGGGAACGGGAACACTGACCAATCCTGATGGTCAGACATTCTAATGGATGATGAAACAGGTTCCACTTTCGGGAACCTGGATAACAGCAGGTACCCAGCGATGATCAGTAGACCCGTTATCAGACAACTTTTCATGTGCGTAGTGCTGGTTTTTGTCCCGGTAGGCGTTCAGGCTGCAGATTACCTGTTTGCCTTTCTGGGTGGCAACGCACGGGGCGATCTCTGGCTGGTCGACAGGTCGACAGGACAGGTATTGCTGACAGAAACCGCTGACTCAAAAACCGTGGCAGAGTACACCGGTCATTACGGCAATATTGCTTTTCACCATTTTGCAGATACCGATCAACATGCCGGCTGGCTGGCAGATCACCTGATACGCAAGGCGTTACCGGAACTCCGGAGACTCGAACAATCTGGTCAGCTAAAAGTGACATCGCTTTCATTTTTGTATGCCCTTGCGGGATTGAATGCTGTGGATGGAAAGGCATCGGGCTATGATCCGGTGGCTGGAAGGCAGGCGCTGCACCAGTTCGAACAGATGGTGGATACGGCATTTCAAAGTGACGGTCGCACCATCGCTGCAATGCATGGGGTCAGTGATAGCAAACTGATATTACAGGCTATGGAGGTAGTACGGGAAACGTCCACGGGGCCTGCGGCTGATCTGGTGGTTTATGCCGATACCTATTCCATCGGTTTTTACCGGCATGATGGCGATATAAAGGTTAAGGAAAGCTTTGCTGATGATCCCGCCAGAACCCCAGCGGGTGGTTTTTTTCAGTTAGGCAAAAATGGTAGCCAGACGTTATTCAGTGAAAAGGGCGCAGAGCATCTGACAGAATCGGTTCGGCAATTCTGGGACAAGCAGGGTCGCCATTATACGGATGCTGAGCTTCAGAAGCGTTATCAGGATACCAACCGGAATGAGCTTGGTGGTGTACTGGCAGAGATGGGGACGAATCCTGTTCTCTGGCAGTTGAATGAGGGGGATGTATCGACCTTGAAGCAGCTGGTGTTTGAAACTGCCCAGGATATTGGCAAGATGTTGTCTGAGCTGGCCCCGGCATTGACGGCAGGTCAAAAGCAGCCGGTCGCTATTATTGGTTTCTACGCGGATATTTTGAATGCCTCTCCCTCTTTTTATCAGGCGCTACGCAGCGGTTTAACGGATCGCTATGAGCCGCGATTGATTCATGGCGGAGAGTTAAGCTGGGCGCTGGCGGGAGCCGCTGTCAGGCTGTTCAACGCGGTGGATGCGGTTCGTTATCCCTGAAGCGGTTCCTTGTCATAACCCGTGTTTTAATCAGTTGCCTTCCTCAAGTGATCTTACGATATGACGCCATGACGCCATGCGTCGTGGTGTGATATGCCCTTCGTCCAATGCCTTATGGATGGCGCAGCCGGGTTCCTGTTCATGGCGACAATCCCGGAACTTGCAGTGGCCAATGAAGGGATGAAACTCCCGGAAACCATGGATGACATCATCGGCATCCATATGCCAGAGGCCAAATTCCCGAATACCGGGGGAGTCGATCAGCATCCCGCCGTCCGGCATATGAAAGAGGTGTGCTGCGGTGGTGGTATGGGTGCCTTTACCGGTGCTTTCGGACAATTCGCCCACTTTGGCGTTAATACCGGGCATCAAGAGGTTCACCAGTGAGGATTTCCCTACGCCGGATTGGCCAACAAAGACGCTGGTATGCTCTTCCAACAAGGATTTAAGTGCGTCCAACCCGTGATCTGTCACTGTGGAGGCTTCCAGCATCTGATAGCCTATATCGCGATAGACCTTTAAAAGATCATCCCTTATCGCTGTTGTGTTGGTGTCATCCAGCAAATCCGTCTTGTTCAGTAGAATAACCGGTTCAATTCCCACAGACTCCGCAGCCACCAGGTAGCGGTCAATTAAATTACCGTGGGGCTCCGGAACCGGTGCAATCACCAGCACAATGTAGTCAATATTGGCAGCAACGGGCTTTAACTGGCCCCGCTGGTCGGGTCTTGCTAATTCACTGGTTCGCGGCAGGTGGGCGACGACCACGCCGGTTTTGTCCTTTCCGGGGCGCCAGACGACCCGGTCACCGGTCACCAGGGCTGGCAGGTTGGCTCTCAGGTTACAGCGAAAGGTGTTGCCAGGCTCGCCAGGAGGCTCTATATCAAGCTGTACGCCGTAGTGTGCAATCACTAACCCTTCGGTCTCAGGACCGAGATCACTGGCGCTCAATTGCTCCAGGCTCTTTTGCTCCCGGCGTGCAGCGCGCTCTGCACGTTCATCCTGGATTTTTTTTATGCGCCAATTTTGTCTGCGGTTCAGTCTTCGTTTTGACATGGTTTAGACTGTAAGAAGATATGCCGGATTTTCAGGTGGGCAGGCATTAAGCCTGAGGAAGTATGGCAGATACAGGGACATGTAGTTTGCATGGTGCCAAAAGTGCAGATTATGATGAACCATCGATTATGAATCAACTAAAGACCTGATAGGCAGTTTAATGGTACAAGCAGACAATCTGGTGTGGATCGATCTGGAGATGACCGGTCTTAATCCGGACACTGATCGCATCCTGGAGGTCGCAACGATCATCACCGACGGTGAGCTCAATGAGCTGGCGGTTGGTCCGGTCATTGCGGTGCATCAGCCAGACTCGGTGCTGAATGCAATGGATGATTGGTGTATCAAAACCCATGGCCAGACCGGCCTGACGGACAGGGTCAGGAAAAGTACCATCTCAGAACAGGAAGCAGAAAAGCAAACTCTGGATTTCATCCGTCAATATGTTGACCCGCGGGTCAGTCCGATGTGTGGCAACAGCATCGGTCAGGATCGTCGTTTCCTGCACCGCTTCATGCGTGATCTCCATGATTATTTCCACTATCGCAATATTGATGTCAGTACTGTGAAGGAACTGGCGCGCCGCTGGCGTCCGGATGTATTTAATGGTGTCGTGAAGGCCGGCTCGCACAAGGCGCTGGATGATATCCGCGAATCCATTGCTGAGATGCGTTACTACCGTGAACATTTTATCAAGATGAAGTGATCCCCCGAAAGGCTGGTTTTCCAGCCTTTTTTATGTTGATGTTTCTCCCTGCTGCTTCATTTTCCTTGCTTAATACCCGAAGACACTCTTTTACAGATCCCTTACGCAAGTAGCCCCTCGTGTTCAGGTAAGGTTCAGTGACCCTACCGTATTCTTGTTCCCGAGTTCAGATGTAATAACGCACCACGCTGGACACGGCCTCATCAGAACAGGCAGTCCCTGGCAGAGCCGGCCAGCAACAAAGAACAGACGAGGAGAACGACCATGAAAAAGATTGCAGCCATTGCTCTTGCCGGTGTTACTGCTATGGGTGTTGCTACTGTACAGGCCGATACGTTTGTCGGATTGGTCGCCGGTTCCCACAGCGCAGACCTGCAGACCCCCAGTGGTCTGAAAGGCACCAACAATAGCTTCGACAATATCATCAAGAATGATGGCCTCTATGGTATCCGTGTTGGTCAGCAGAACGATGGCTACCGGTTCTACGCGACGTACGACAATGCGTCCAACAGCTATCGCCAGTACAAGATGCGCCAGGAAAACCTGACTGTATCTCTGGACAAGACCTTTGATGTTGGCACTGGCGGTACCCAACTGTTTGCCGGCGCCACCACCGGTATCACCAAGCTGACCCACGAGTCCAAGGACATGCGTCGTGATAATGACCTGGGCTACGCCATGGGTCTGCAGGCCGGTGTCGTCCAGAAGCTGAGTTCCAACTTCTCCGTTGAGGGTGGCTACCGCTACATGCGCCATAATGCCAAGGTTGATGTGAAGGAGCATGGTGGTGACAAGCTGGGCTCCTCCAAGCTGAAGAGCTCTGATACCTGGTTCCTCTCCGCCAACTACCACTTCTGATTGTGTCGTTAACCGGGCCTGCCATGCAGGCCCGGTTACCTTTCTTCGCTTAACCTGTCATCACGACAGAGGTATCATTCAAACGTTGTCGTTTATAGGGGCGCAGTCATGAACGTATTGCTGGTGGAAGATGATGACCTACTGCGTCACCACCTGGGGTATCAGCTGGAGAGTCTGGGGTTTCGTGTCTATGCAGCGCCGGAAGCGCGGGAAGCCCTGTTTTTCAGTGATGAATACGCCTTCGATGTCGCTATTATCGACCTGGGTCTGCCAGGGATGGATGGCATCGACTTGATCAAAACCCTGCGCCAGCGAGGCCGTACCTACCCCATCCTGATTTTGACGGCGCGTGGAAACTGGGAGGATAAGGTGAACGGACTGGAAGCCGGTGGCGATGATTATGTCGTCAAACCATTCCAGTTTGAGGAGCTCAAGGCCAGGCTGAATGCCTTGATTCGTCGTGCATCAGGCTTCAGTCATCCCAAAATTGCCGCAGGTCTCTACCGGTTGGATCTGTCTGCCAAGAAAGCCTGGGTCGGTGAAACCGAGCTGGTGCTGACGGCGTATGAATACAAAATTCTTGAATACCTGATGCGTCATGACCAACAGGTGGTGTCCAAAACCAGCCTGATGGAGCAGCTATATGCGGATGATGACCGCGACAGCAATGTACTGGAAGTGCTTGTTGGACGACTACGCCGGAAGTTGTCCCAGGCGGGTGGCGACAGCCCGATCGATACCATCCGGGGGCAGGGCTACCTGTTTAAACTGTCATGTTCGTAGGACGTTCACTCAAGTTCCGGGTACTGCTGGCGTTCGGTGTCGCCATGATACTGGTCTGGGCGGTCAATGCAGTGACGGATATTGAGTCGTTCAAGAACTTCATGTTTGATACCACAAAACGACAACTCTCATCGGATGCCAATGTGTTGCTGACGGCGGCTCGTATTAAAAACGGCCAGCTGATCATGCCACGTGAACTGCCTGATGAGAAATTTAATCAGGTGGAGTCACGGGTTCTTGGCATGATTTACAATAAAGAAGGTGAACTGCTGTGGCGCTCTCGTTCCACGCTTGATGAACCGTTACCCTATCAGCCCGTGTATAACGAGCATGAGAACTTTTTTGATTTGATTGAAGGGGATGGGGGCAGTTATTTTGTTTACGACATTGACCTGGTTTTAAAAACCGGTCGTGAATCCATGCCGTTGATTTTTGTCACTATCAAACCCGCACAGGAATATGAACAGAACCTGCGTTACTTCAAGCATGAGATGCTGTTCTGGTCGTTGGTTCGCGGTGGTGTAATGTTGCTGGTGCTCTGGTTGGCCATGTATTGGAGTCTGATTCCCATCAAGCAGCTGGTTGCTCGCCTGAAAGATATTGAGTCCGGCGAGAATGACCAGCTGACCGGACATTATCCCCTGGAAATTGCCCGACTGACCAACGCACTGAATCGCCTGCTGAGCAATGAACAACGCCAGAGGGAACGGTATCGTGATACGATGGCTGACCTTGCCCACAGTCTGAAGACTCCGCTGGCCGTTTTACAGAGTACGGGCCATACCCTGCATATGCAGCGTGAAACGATTACCCAGGAGGGGCTGGCGGAACTGGAAGAAACCATTGATGAACAGGTGCAGCGGATGAACCAGATTGTTGGTTATCAGTTGCAGCGTGCCGTGACACGGCATCGGTCATTGATCAGAAACCAGGTATCCGTTGTAAAAAGTGTAGAGCGTATCCGCAATACGCTGTGCAAGGTCTATCGGGACAAGCAGGTTCAGGCTGATATCCAGATCAGTGAGGATTGCCTGTTCACAGGCAACGAGCAGGACCTGATGGAAGTCATGGGTAATCTACTTGAAAATGCCTGGCGTTTGAGTCTGCAGAAAGTCAGGGTCAGTGCCCATGTCGTCAGAGATCGTGAAGCGGGTAGTCATGACAAACGACTGGAGTTGCTTATCGAAGATGATGGCCCCGGCGTGCCGGAGGATCGTCGAGATGTGATCCTGCAGCGCGGTGTCCGGGCCGACAGCCGGACACCGGGACAGGGATTAGGCTTAGCGGTAGTACTCGATATTATTGAGCATTATGACGGCACCCTGACCATTGATGACTCCGATTTGGGTGGTGCACTGTTCCGTATTTCACTCGCGAGTTGACTATTGTCGGACTGACATCAGGCGCGTTACTGACCTTCCCGGGCCATGATAAGTGCCCCAGATAACGCATCGCCCTTAGGTTCAACAATATAAGGGAGCAACGATTCTGGTAGCCATGGACGTATAAAACCGCTGATGCCTCCGACCAGTGCACAATGTTCGACACCTTTATCGAGTAATGCACGAATCATGGCAGCAGCGTCCTCTGCTGCTGCCTGTAACAGTTGTATGGCCAGAGAATCTTTTTTATCGACATGGTCAAAGATAACGGGGGCGAATGCGCCGTAGTCTCTGGGTAGTGCATGTGTCTGCCAGGCTATGATTGCTTCCGGTGAATGATCGAAATGGGCCATCAGTGCAGAACAGAGCGGTGTTCCCGGTACAATGCCTTCGTGGGCTCGCAGGGCATAGCTGAGGGCGTCCAGCCCCAAACGGGCACCGCTGGCATGATCTGATATCGGAAAGCCCCAGCCACCAACACTGCCTGACTCATCATCACGAATCCAGAAACCGCAGGAGCCGGTTCCCATAATCAGGATACTGCCGTTGGCTCCGTCAAAGGCACCCAGACATGCCGTATAGGCATCGCTTCGCATCACGAGAGAAGCAAAGGGAAAGCCCCACTGCATAACCGCATTACGGTCATTAATGTGGTTGATACCGGCCAGGCCAAAGCCGGCCACCATACGTTGCATGTCGTCTTCGTGCAGGCCGGCCTGCTGCAGTGCCTGCCGGGTCGCTGACAAGATATTGTTGCAGGCTTGATCCAGCCCAAAGCGCGGATTGGCAATACCGGTCAACCCTTCACCCAGTACCTGTCCATCACCGTTGCAGAGACGGGCCCGACAGGAAGTGCCGCCACCATCAATACCCAGAAAGAGTTTTTCCGTCATGACCTGTGTTCCGATTGTTGTTTTGTCTGTCCTGTGTCGTTAGCTCAGTGAATGGCCAGACAGTTATGGCAACGTTGCCATGATGTGGCGGGGAAGGTAAAGCCTGATAGTCAGACGTGGTCATAGAGGGTTGCTTGTCAGCTGTTGATTCGATTGTGAAAAGCATAGAAAGGGGGCATTTATGCCCCCAGATGGAATGCTTGATTATTCCACTTTGGCGATCGCTCGCTTCAGGCATATGGCGGCGCCGCCCCAGGTGATGCCCAGGCCAAAGAGCATCATGATGATTGCTGCTGTCGACATATCAGGCCTCCGTAGTCAGGGTTTGATCGTTAAACCGGGTTGCCAGTGTGACGGCGATGATCGCCATTGTTGCCAGCATGCCCCAGCCAATCCACAGGATTTCACTCTCAGAATAGCCTCCGTAATTGGTGGACAGATCTGTTACCAGGTTGCTGATAACCAGTATTGAGAGTAATCCTGTGCAGAGGTAACGGATGCAGAATTCCCACCATCGCCCGATCGAAAATTCCGATAACCGGTTAATGTGGTTGCGCATGCCATCAAGGCGTAACAGGAGTGACAGGCAGATCAATTCTGCAAGACAGCTGCCCAATATGCCGAAGTTGTTGATGAAGTGATCCACCAGATCCAGCAACAGCAGGCCGCCGTTGGTCGCGTAAGCCAGTGAAATCAGTGCGCCGCCTCCACACAACAGGCTCGCCGTTTTCCGCCGGCTCCAGCCGGTTTTATCCATGACCGAAGAGGTAATGGCTTCCATGATGGAAATATGCGAGCTGACACCGGCAACTAAAAGAGACGCAAAGAAGAGGGGACCCAACAGCCAGGGCATGGGCAGCAGGTTGATGGCGGTAGGGATGGTGACAAACGCAAGGCCAACACCGGAGCTGACCACCTCTGTCAGCGGTTTACCCTGTTCAGCAGCCATGTAGCCCAATACCGAAAAGATCATGATACCTGCCAGCATGGAGAAGCCGCAGTTGATAAACACGGTCATGAAGGCGTTATTGTTGATATCGGATTTTTCTGGCAGGTAGCTGGAATAGGCGATCATGATCGCGAAGCCAACACTTAATGTGAAGAATATCTGACCAAAGGCGTCTGCCCACACCCTTGTGTTAAGCAGGGCGCTGAAGTCTGGCCGGAACAGCCAGTCTACACCGTGGGTGGCGCCTGGTAATGTCAGTACCCGCGTGGTCAGGATAAGGACCATGATAAACAGAAGCGGAATCATTACTTTGCCGAGCCGTTCGATGCCGCCACGAATCCCGGTAAAGGTTGCAAAGAAGCTGAAGCTCCAGGCTACCAGTAACGGCACGACAATCGACCACTGTAGTGTACCAAGCGATGACGGGCTGTTATCGCTACTCAGCTTGAGGTAAGAACCAAAGAAAAAGGCGTTGGCGTCATTTCCCCAGCTCTGGGTAAAGGAGAACATCAGGTAGGAAAGCGACCAACCAATGACCGCAATGTAATAGCAGGCAATCACGGCGGCGACCATCACCTGGAACCAGCCCAGGATTTCCATGCGCGGATGTAGGGGCGCAAACGTCATTGGAGCCGACGCCCGGTATTTATGGCCCAGGCCAAACTCCAGAATCATAAAAGGAATACCGGCTGCCAGCATAGCGACCAGGTAAGGAATAAGAAAAGCCCCGCCACCATTTTCATAGGCCATATACGGGAAACGCCAGATATTGCCCAGCCCGATGGCGGAACCGACTGCGGCAAGAATAAACCCGGTGCGCGATGCCCACTGCTCTCGTTTCATGAAGCCTCCGAAACGACACGAGAAAAGTCAGGGTGTAGTCGTGGATTGCCGCAGGGTGGTCTTGTAATACCCGGGTTATCTGTTTCATGCCACAGGGATGGTTGCAGGCACGAAGACGCGGCTTTCGCAGCCGGGTAAGGCTGTCTCGCATAGAAATAGCAGAACTGTTACCGGTGTTTTTTGACGAGTATCAATAAGCCGGCTAGCTCGAAATAAATCGGTCGGGCTTTCTGGCGGCATCTACACTCGATGCATGATATTGATTGGCAGTAACGCGCAGGGGCTGGCCATGTATACCATTTTGATTACCGGGGCAAACCGCGGGCTTGGGCTGGGTTTTGTCCGCCATTATGCAGAGCAGGGCATGACGATTATTGCTACCTGCCGCGAGCCTGACAAAGCCACGGAACTTCAGGCGCTGGCGGAACAGTTTTCTCATATTGCCATTGAAGCGCTGGATATCTGTGACTATGCCGCAGTGATCAGGTTGTCAGAAAAGTATGCGGATTATTGTATTGATATTCTGATCAATAACGCAGGGATACTGGTTTCGGTCAATACGGCATACGACGCTGAAACATGGTTAAAGTCACTGGAGACTAATGCGGTTGCGCCAATGATCCTGACTCAGGCGTTCCTTCCTCAGGTGAAACGCAGTGCTATTCATAAAGTCGTATTTATCAGTAGCAGCTACGGCAGCATTGAACTGGCGACAGCGGAAGGCAGTATTTATTACCGAAGCGCAAAAGCGGCGTTGAATATGGCGGTCAGACGTTTTGCACTTGATTATACCTATCTTGAAATCACAGCAGTTTGTCTGTGCCCCGGTTGGGTACGAACGGATATGGGCGGTGTGAATGCTGAGCTGTCAGTCGATGACAGTATTGCAGCGATGGTAACGACAATTGCAGGTCTGGAATCGGAACACCATGGGCAGTTCCTTAATCAATATGGCGATTTTGTCCCCTGGTAATTAACATTGTTGTTTTGTAGTACGTTATGTATGGCTGGTCTTGTTCAGCCATACATAACGTAAATTCGTTACATCGGGCAGGCTATTACAAGTGGGCGAAAGAGGTACTGTGCGTCGATGCCTTACTGCCATGCTTATTCAGATAAGCGATGCTTCTTTCAAGATCATCCGCCAGCATCATTCCCATATCCATACCTGTTCCGTTGCGAATCATAATTCGCTGTATGGTCTCTGTTTCCCGTCCAAGAGGCATTTTATAAGACGCAATCTGCCAGCCACGCATACGAATATGGTCGCTTAGTTCATACAAGGTGAAAGGGCTGGCGGCTTCATCCTGTAATGTATAACAGAGTCCGGGTATACCATTGCTGCCATCATAAAGTATGGTGAAGATTCCCATGGCTTCTATCCGCTTGGTTAACGCTCTGGCGACTTCACGACAATTGTTGTGGATGCTGAAATACCCTTCCCATCCAAGCCTCAGGAAGTTGTAATACTGGGCAACGATCTGCCCACCGGGACGACTGAAGTTCAGGGCAAAGGTCGGCATGTTGCCGCCAAGGTAGTCCACATTGAAGATCAGTTCTTCCGGCAGGTCTGCCGTATGTTGCCAGACGACCCAGCCGACACCGAGTGGACTGAGTCCAAACTTGTGGCCGGAAGCATTAATGGATTTCACCCGGGGCAGGCGGAAATCCCATACCAGGTCCGGGTCAATGAAGGGACAGAGGAAACCGCCGCTTGCCGCATCAACATGCACCGGAATATCCAGACCTTTGTCCTGTTGCAGTCGATCCAGTGCTTCACAGATTTCCTTGACCGGTTCATAAGCCAGGGTGTAGGTCAGCCCCTGGGTGGGAACGACACCGATGGTGTTTTCATCGCAGAAGTCCGCAATCTGATCGGCTGTGATGCCGACTTCATTTTTCTTAATGGGTATCTGGCGTTGCTCGACATCGAAATAGCGGCAGAACTTGTCCCAGCAGATTTGTACCGGCCCGGTGACGAGATTGGGCTTGTCGGCGGATTTTCCTTCCGCCTCGCGCTTCAGCCGCCATTTCCATTTCAGTGCCAAACCGCCAAGCATGGCCGCTTCACTGGAGCCGGTTGTAGAACAACCGATCGTTGTTGCGGATTCCGGTGAGTTCCATAAGTCCGCAAGAATATGCACACAGCGTTGTTCAATTTCGGCCGTCTGTGGATATTCATCCTTATCGATCATGTTCTTGGTGATGGAAAGATCCATCAGGTAATGGATTTCTTCTTCGACATCGGTCTGGCAGAAGGTGGCCAGATTCATTTTGGCATTGCCGTCGAGCAGTAGTTCATCACGGATAAAATCCTTGATAAAGCGTGGGCTCGTGCTTTTTTCCGGCAGTTTATATTTTGACAGTGGCTCCAGATCGACGTTGGATCCAAAACTGGTGGCGAAGACATTCACATTGGTAGAGCGGTGATGTAAAGGCATGACGGGTTCCTGTTAATTTAACAACGCTGTGATAAACGATGGACAGGTGTTTACTGGTCAGACGCCTGTCGCCAGGAAGGTTTTTTCAACATGTCGATAACAAAGGCCAGGCCGGTAAAGACGACTGTACCGACTACGACAATCATCACGTAGGTGTTTGGGCTGCCTATGGGGAGATTGCTGGGAGGAAAGAAGGAGACAATGAAGGCAAACAGGACCCCGAGAAAGCCTAGTCCACCGATACAGATCATTCCGCCGTTGCCGCCCGGAACCTTGTAGGGTCGCTCCATGTCCGGTTTGGTGAAACGCAGACGGATGGCTGCAGCATACATCATCATGTACATAATCAGGTACAGGGAGATGGTCATGACGCTGATCAGGAAAAAGGCGACACTGACATTGTCAAAAACAAAGTAAATACACGACAGAATCGTAACCAGCAGGCCTTGCAGGAGCAGGATGTTGCTTGGGATGCCCTGGTCATTACTCTTGGCAAGTGCTGGTGGCAGGTGGCCCAGGCGGGCAGTCCAGAGCAGCCCTTTGCTGGGGCCGCTGATCCAGGACATGACACCACCCAGTGCGCCGATAGCCAGCAGGGCACACAGCAGGCGGTTCCAGTCGGCCAGCCCTACCTTGTCAAGCATGATATGCGTGGCGGCCATCAGGCCGGATTGAAGGTCAATGGCGTCTGCCGGCATCACTGTAGCAATTGCCAGGGAGCCGAGGGTGAACAGTATGAAAATGATCAGGGCGGCAATCAGCATCGCGGTAGGAAACTCGGTCTTCGGGTTTGCCATCTCATTGGCATGGACGGCATGCACCTCAACCCCGGCAAACAACAAAATAATCCCTCCCAGGAACGCAAGGTTCCCGAAACTGTTGAACTCGGGCCAGAACCGCGGGTGCACCTTACCGCCTTCTAGGGCGATCAGTCCGGTGTCTTTGGTGGTCAGGTGTTCAAAAGCGATGGGATTGCCATGATCAATCCATACAAGTGCGAGGATGATGACGACGATGCCCGGCAAGATCGTGCCGAGCAGGAAGCTGCTGCTGGTGACCTTGGCAATGACATCGGTTCCCTTGAACGTCATCCAGGTGGCGAACCAATAGAAAATAATGCAGAAAATACCGACATAATAGCGGTCATTCGCGAGTTCCGGCCGGGCAATCAGATAGGCGATGCCTGCTGCGGCAAATGACATCACCGTTGGATACCAGACGACGTTCTGTATCCATTGCAACCATATGGCAATGAAGCCTGCCCTTGGGCCGAACGCCTGTTCAACCCAGGTATAGACACCCCCTCCCTGATTGGAGAACGCGCTGCCCAGCTCTGCGGCGACCAGTGCTGCAGGCAACAGGAACATGATGGTGGAAAAACCAATGTAGAAGAACATGGTCATTTCTTCCTTTGCCATCATGGGCAGCCCCCTCAGGCTGATGACCGCTGCGGCGGTCATCAGCGCGATGGACATAATCGATAAGCGTTTTGCAGGTTTACTCGATACGGTGGCCATAATCGTGTTCTTGTCTTGGACGAAAGGAAGTGGAGTAAGAGGGTGGGATCCGGTTATTCAGTTGATCATGATTAGCAATGAATGCCAGTAAGTACTAAGGCTCATTTCCTGACACGAAGTCGTCAATTCTCCAAATTGGAGTAAGAATAGTTGAATTGTGAATGTTATTGTTTTTACTCAGGTTTTTTATTAGATAAATAAAAACTAATAAACAACTACCGACTACTATTTAGACATAATAAATCAGTCACTGTCGGTTATCTGTTTTCACCAGGACTGATGCTGTTGTGCCGACCCTTAAATGTACCGTCTCTGGATGTTCTGTTAAGCGAACATGAACCGGTATACGCTGGGGCAGGCGAATCCAGCTGAAGTTTGCCTGGACATCCGGCAGCAGATCATAGCCGGACTGACCATCGGTAGTGGCAATTCCCCAGCCAATGGCGCTGACGGTTGCAGATAATGGCCTGTCTGGATAGCTCATTAACGTGACGATCGCGTTGTCACCGACGGTTATGCCAGTCAGTGCGTTTTCCTGAAAATAACCGGTTACCCAGAATGTCGCGCTGTTGACCAGGGCCAGCACTGGCTGGTTGGCAACCATCTGACTGCCGACGCTTAATTGCAGGTTGGTGGCATAGCCGTCAACAGGGGCATAAACCTGTGTAAATGAAAGGTTCAATTCTGTGCCGGTCAATGCTTCTTTTGCGCTTTCGAGCTGGGCAGACGCTAATTTGAAGGCATCTTCCTTATCGGTCAGTAACTGTTCCGAGAGGCTGCCGGGATCTGTTTGGGCGAGGTCGCGATAGCGGTGGTATTCCGTCCTTGCAAGACGAGCCTTGACGTCTGCGGCATTGACTTCCGCTGTGGCCTGGGCGACGGCATTCTGGAAAGTGACTGGATCGATGGTAAAGAGCAGGTCACCCGCACGGACATATTGGTCTTCATTCACTGAGAGCGAGATTATTGGCCCCGAGACACGAGGTGCAATCTGCAGTACACGGGCGCGTACCTGCCCATCCCGGGTCCAGGGATTGACCAGGTAGTCTGAATATCGAACCAGCAGCATGATGGTGGCAATCACGATTAAGGTGCCGCAAGTGATATAACGAATCCAGGATTGCATGACATGGCCCTCAAAAAGGGGTAATACGAAAACCGACGACGCTGGTAAAAATGATGGTCATGGCGATATACACCAGTGGTGGACTGGCCAGGTAGTGGGATAGTTGCAGTCGTGTGAGGATGTACTTGGTACCCCAGGCCAGGAACATGCCAATCATTGTAGCGATCAGCAGGGGCGGGCAGAAAATACCCAGGATGGCGATCTCATGTGGTACGTTGCTCATGGCAGGAACCTTGGCTGGGATGCAGATTGTTGCTGAAGAGTGGTGTCCGGAGCGTGTCCATGGCGGTGGAATAATGCATAACCGCCTGGCAGAAGTTTTTGTAATAACCAATAAAGCTGTAGAGCGCTTCATATTCCTCAGGTGACAGCGTGAGACTTTCGACCGCTTTGAGCAGGTGTGCTTCGCAGGACGTCATCATGGACTCAACGGCTGTTGTCGTTTTTTGTCTGCCATCTCTGGCGACTTAATCCAGATATTCAGGTGAGATAACAGAGGATCAAGGCATTCTGATGCGGGTATATGACTCAGTAGCCGTCGAAGGCGTCTGTCGTTAGTACTCTCAAGTAACATGCTGAGCCGATAGGACATGGATTCCAGGGAATAAATCAGATCGCGGAGGGGAGTATTACGCTCTGCGGCGGAAGGAGATGCCTGCAACTTTGTGAGTAGAGGCGTCAAACGGTTCGAGGTCAGTAGCCAGTCGCCCCCTGAATAGAAATGTTCTGACCGATAGCGTATCCAACCCGTCAATCCCTGCGGCGTTCTTCCCATCCACCTGAACACAAAACGTAGCTGCCGGAAATAGTGGCGCAGAAGCCACAGACACAGGGTTTTAGGATTGGATGAAGGACAGAAAGCCATAATGAGACTCAACAGGGTAATGACGATGGCGAACATCAGGGTGACGTTCAGGGGATGTGTGACGGTGTATGTCTGAACGTCACTGATAGCGGTGATACTGGCCAGCATGATCAGGCTAAAAGCGCGATTCAGCACCTGTTCCAGTGAAGAGTAACAATATGACGTATAAAAGCTGGTGCAAAACAGCATGGTGCCCAAGCCCCAATAAGAGGAAAGCATGGGCATGACCAAGAAGTAGCAGCCGGAGGCAATAAGGGCGGCCTTTGTCATGGGCCAGTATAATCGCCTGACCGGCACATCCATCCTGTAGGAAAGCACGCTGCCGAATATGGTGGTAATCATCAGGAAGGCGGTATCGCCGGGTATTCGGAAAAAGATCCACAGCAAGAACGCAATCCACATAATTACGATGACCCGAAGTGCTGCAGCCAGTCGAAAATGATCAAGCGCGAGGGACTGGTTTTTGGGAACCGCTTGAATGTCTGTCTCGGGAAGCGGTTTAGTTTTCTGATTCCTGATATCCATGGACAGGATAAGGAGTTGCCGGTTCAGCATTATGGTGTCACACATCCTTTTATAAAGCAGGTGTTCACCGATTGATTGCCGTTTATCCCCGGCGCTGTCTGTTTGCTGATCGTAGAGCGGGGGCAGTAGAAAGGATGGTATCGAGATATCCCGGTTCGTCTCCCAGATTGCAGTCCGGTTTTCTGCGAGTTGATGCTGAGCCTGCTCAAACGCAGGAAGGTTGGGAATGCTTGCCAGGAAGTGATGCATGTCAGCCATGGTCAGGCACTCCCGCCAGCTCTCCAGTTGGCGATGCAGTTCCCGCGACTGCTGGTGGAAACATCTCCACTGACGTTTTTTTTCCATGACAGGGTAACTGTCGCTCTCGGCGCCCTCCAGCAGCTCGCCGAATCGATTCAACGCATCCAGCTCCTGCTTTCGCAACGCCTCAATGTCAGTAAGAGGAATAGGTTGGCTCAACAGGCGGTAGTAGGCGGATTGCAGGCGGTTTTGTGCGGCGACAAGCTGCCGGGTTTCCGCCAGCAGATCCTGATAGGTGCTCTTGGGCCATAGCACTACGGTAACGACGGTATAAGTGATAATGCCGAGAGCGGTTTCCTGTATCCGGAGAATCGCCAGGTTAAAGGTTTTGATGTCGTTCAGATCGTAGGCAATGGCGTAAAAGGTGATGACAATGGTGACGAACCCCGTCATACGCCAGAAATACTGTTTGCTGGCGCCCCCGGTCATATAGGTGCTGAAGCCGACAATGACGGATAATCCGGCAATCAGCTGCCAGCGGTTACTGGTCAGCAGGGCCAATATGGTCAGGCTGCACAGGATACCAGCCAGGGTGCCCAAGAATCGCAGCAGGCCTTTGTTAACGGTCAGACCGGTGGTGGAAAGACTGATGAATGCGACAGCAAAGCCCGCCCACATGGGTTTGTCCCAGCCAAATGACAGGGCCAGGCCATAAGCAAGCACCATGGCCAGTGCTGTTTTCAGCGCGCTCTTGATTCTGTTATTGAACAGCATGGCCTGTATTCTCGGCCGAATAATGAGGAAGGCATGGGGTGACAGCAGATTGTTTAAAACAGGCTTTTATTCTAGATGAAACATTCGTAGTGAGAGGGTATTACTGCATTAACCGCATTGTTTGCACTCAGGCTGTCTCCCTGACCTGCGGTGAAGCTTCTGTTGTGGCGATTTCGTCAACACAGTGGTCCAGAAGCTTTTCAAGCGCCAGCGGCATAAAACGACGGGGCATGTACATACCGTAGATATTACCGGCAGGCAATTGCCATCCCGGCAGAACTTCCACCAGTTCGCCATGGTTAATGGCGTCCTGACAGATCAGGTTGGGGACTGTGCCAATACCTGCGTGCGCTTTTAAGGCTTCTCGAACGGCCGTAATGTTATTCAATATCAGGTTGCCCGTCGGGTTTATAACAATCTTTTCGTCGTTTTTGTGAAGGCACCAGGTCTTATGCGCGAGGCTGGAGCTGTTACGTATGCAATTGTGGTAGGCGAGGTCGCTGGGATGCCGAAGCCTGGGATGGCGATCGAGATAAGCCGGTGATGCCAGTAACCGGACGGGAGCCGACACCAGTTTACGGCACACCAGGTCTGGCTCATGACCCGGGTCAACCCGTATTGCCAGGTCAATACCCTCTTCAATGATATCCACACGACGGCTGGTCAGTTCTGCCTCAATGGTAACCTGTGGATAACGTTGCAGGAAGCGGGCGATGACACGGGCAAGAAAGCGTTGCCCAAACTCGATGGGCATCACCAGCCGTAAATGGCCTGAGGGTTCTTCATGTACACGACGCAGGGCCAGTTCCGCTTCTTCAAAGGCCTGCACAATCTGACGACAGCGCTCGTAGTGTTCGGCACCGATATCTGTCAGTGTCAGGCGGCGGGTGCTGCGTTGAATGAGGCGTACATCGAGGCGGTTCTCCATCGCCGTCAATTTGCGGCTTACGGTGGATTTTTGCATGGTCAGGCGTTCAGCTGCGGCAGTGAGACTACCGGCTTCGACGACACGGACAAAAATCAGGGCTTCATTCAGGTCGGTGGGTTGTTGCATACAGGAAACACTGTTTTGAGTTTTGGTATTCTAATCCCAGACAAACAACAATGGTAGGATAGCCGCTACCCATTGATTCGCAGCCGCATTTTGCGTTTTGACACCTACTCCCCCAAGCGGCTGCGCTTTTTTTCCCTTTCAAGTTTCCTGTTCCGAGGCAAGACTGAATGATAAAAAACATCCGGTTGTCGGTGGTTATTGCTTTGATAATGCTGGTGCTGCTGATCGGTGGAGGTTACTGGTGGCAGGTGGGGCAATATCAGGAATCCACCGATAATGCGTATGTGCAGTCAGACATCATTTATATCAGTTCAAAACAGGGTGGTTTTGCCCAGGCCGGCTGGATTCAGGATAACCAGGCCGTCCATGAGGGTGAGGTGCTGGCCCGTATAGACGACACAGATTTTCAACTGGATCTGGCGGAAGCCAGGGCTGCGGTTGCGGCTGCCAGGGCGGGTATTGACCAACTGGCCGCACAGCGTTATCTGCAGGAATCCGTGATCACGGCTGGTGAATCCTCCGTTGCGGCAGCGCAGGCTGATCGACAGCTGGCGGCTGCTGAACTGAAGCGTGCGCGGGAACTGCACCGCAAGAAATATGCTTCTCAGGATGATCTTGATAACGCCATTTCCACGAATGAGCGAACCCGTGCGGCATTGTCAGAAAGCCAGGCGCAACTGGAATCCTCGCGTCGTCAATTAACCGTGCTGGATACTCAGCTGCAGGAAGCCCGTGCAACCTTGTCCCAGGCCAAGGCTCGACAGGATCAGGCACAACAGGCACTGAGTGAAACCATCATCCGTGCACCACGCGATGGTGTTATCGGGCAGCGCCAGGTCAAGGATGGTCAGCTGATCAAGGCGGGCCAGGTGCTGTTCGGACTGGTGGCGGCAGACACGGTTTGGGTGACTGCGAATTTCAAGGAAACCCAGATCGGGCATATGCGTCGTGGCCAACCCGTCACACTGGATATTGACGCCTTTCCCGGCCAGCCCGTGACCGGCTACATCGACAGTCTATGGCCTGCCAGCGGTGCGAAGTTCAGCCTGTTACCCCCCGAGAATGCGACAGGTAATTTCACCAAGATTGTGCAGCGCATTCCTGTGAAGATCGCGATACCTGCGGATCAGCCACTGGCAGGTCAATTGCGAGCATGCATGTCAGTGGAGGCGTCTCTGAACACCCGTGATGAGCCTGTGGCGATCAGTGGGATGAAAGCTGTCCGCAATAACGTTGCCCCTGTGGTAGAGCAGCATGTCGCAGGGTATTGAGCGCGCCAGCCGCCGGGACTGGATGGCGGTCTATGGTGCTGCCCTCGGCGCCTTTATTGCGGTACTGGATATCCAGATCATCAATGCCTCGCTGGCGGATATCCAGGGGGCATTGTCGGCATCGGTGGAAGAAGGCTCCTGGATATCCACAGCCTACATGATCGCTGAGATCGTGATGATTCCACTCAGCGGCTGGTTGGTGCAGGTGCTGTCGATCCGAACCTACATGCGTTATACCATTGTGCTGTTTGTCGCGGCGTCGATGCTGTGTGGTCTGGCCTGGAGCCTGGAATCCATGATTCTGTTCCGGGTGCTGCAGGGCATTGGTGCAGCGCCCTTGATTCCGCTGGCGTTCAGCCTGGTGCGGCTCCGTTTGCCTGCATCTGATCAGGCCAAAGGGATGGCGTTGTTTTCCTTTTCCGCTGTGTTTGCACCGGCTATCGGCCCGAGCCTGGGTGGGTGGTTGACGGAAACGTTCAGCTGGCACCTGATTTTCTACATTAACCTGGTGCCGGGCATCATCATGTTCCTGATGTTGAGCGCCAGCCTGGATAAAGAACCGATGCAGCTGAACAAGCTGCGTGAAGCGGATTGGCCCGGTATTTTTACCCTTTCTCTGGGGCTGGCGACGCTGGAATATTTCCTGGAGGAGGGCAACCGTAAGGATTGGTTTGGCTCCGAGATCATTGTCTGGACGGCGTTAATTGCTGCTGTCTCACTGGTGACTTTCACCTGGTTACAGTTAACCCGTGAGCGCCCGCTGTTGAACCTGCGTTTGCTGGGACAACGGCAGTTCCTGATGGCAACACTGGCCAATATGGGGCTTGGCCTCGGTCTGTATGGCAGTGTCTATATCCTGCCTCTCTACCTGTCCCAGGTGCAGGGTTACAACTCACTGCAGATCGGTGAAGTACTTATGTGGGGAGGGATGCCACAGCTGTTGCTGATACCCATGGTACCCCGATTGATGAAGCGGGTGAGCCCCCGTTTGATGGCCAGTCTGGGTTTTATCCTGATGGCATTCAGCGTCTATCTGAATACCACAATGACGGGAGATTATGCGGGTGATCAGTTCCGGTTGAGCCTGCTGATTCGGGCCATGGGACAGCCCTTCATCATGATTCCCCTGTCCATGCTGGCGATGGAGAAGATCCTGCCAAAGGATGTATCTTCGGCTTCGAGCTTGTTCAATACGTTGCGGAATCTCAGCGGCGCCATTGGTATTGCTTTGCTGGCAACGATCATTCAGCGGCACTCGACACTGCACGCTGCCCGCCTCAGTGAAACCCTGCCGATGTATGGTGATCTGACCCAGCAGCGGCTGGATACCTTGTCTGCCGTTATGCCGCAACTGAGTTTTCAGCAACAGGTGGGTCTGATTGCCCGGCAGCTGACGGAACAGGCAACCATCATGGCGTACGCTGATGCCTTTTATATCGTGGCATTCGTATTGGTGCTGGGGTTTTGTGCAACGTTACTGACCCGCAATTGGCGTATATCACGGGTAACCGTGAGATGAAATAGCCGGTAAACGGATGCCCATCGACTATGGTTATGGGCATTTCATTTGCCGGAGTCTGTCCAATGAACGGTCTTATGATGGACCAGCCTCTGCTGATCACGATGATCATGCAGCATGCTGAAACGGTGTATCCAACCTCGGAAATCGTTTCTGTCACGCAAGACCAGGGTATTCACCGTTACCGGTATCGGGATTGTTTCCGGCGCGTTCGGCAATTGGCCAACGCCATGCAGCGTCTGGGGATGAAGGAAGGGGACCGGATTGCTACCCTCGCGTGGACCGACTTCCGTCATCTGGAGATTTACTACGCTATTGCTTGTGCCGGGGCTATCTGCCATACCGTGAACCCCCGGCTGTTTGAAGAACAGATTCTTTATATTCTTAATCACGCTGCAGATCGCTGGATTTTCACTGATCCCCTTTTCGTTCCCCTGCTGGAAAAACTACAGCCTGATTTGGAGGCTGTTGAAGGTTTCGTGGTTCTGACACACGAGTCAGCCATGCCGGAGACCTCCCTGAAAAATGCCATTGCTTATGAAACCCTCATCGACGATGAACCGGAGGACTTTGCCTGGCCCGTGCTGGATGAATATACCGCCAGTTCCCTGTGTTATACCTCGGGCACGACGGGTAATCCCAAGGGGGTTCTCTATAGCCATCGCTCAACTCTTCTGCATGCCATGATGGTGGCTATGTCTAATGGCTTGAATCTCTCTGACCACGATGTGGTGATGCCGGTTGTGCCGATGTTCCATGTCAATGCCTGGGGGATGCCCCATGCCGCGCCCATGTTGGGGGCCAAACTGGTATTGCCCGGACCGAAGATGGCTGATGGAGAAATGTTGCAGAAGCTGATTGTTACAGAACAAGTCACTTGCAGCACAGGGGTTCCCACTATCTGGCAGGCTTTGCTGGATTATCTGGAATCCAGTGGCAAGCGTATTGATTGCCTGCAGGAAATTGGTGTGGGTGGATCTGCCAGTCCGGCCAGTCTGTTTGAACGGATGAAGCAATACGGTGTTTCTGTGCATCAGGGCTGGGGGATGACTGAAATGAGTCCGGTAGGCACTTTTAATCGGGTCAGGGCTGCAGTCTGTGATAAATCACAGTCTGAACTCGACACGCTGGCGCTCAAGCAGGGAACGCCCCTGTTCGGTGTACAGATGAAAATAGTCGACGAACAGGGGAATACCCTGCCGCATGATGGCCTTCAGATGGGCGAGCTTTGTGTTCGGGCGCCTACCGTCTGTTCCCGTTACTTCCAGGTAGAGGGAGCTGCGGAGTCACACGATGAGGCGGGCTGGTTGCGAACCGGCGATATTGCCACCATTGATGCTGACGGTTATCTGATGATCACTGACCGGCGAAAGGACCTGATCAAGTCCGGTGGTGAGTGGATCTGCTCCATTGAGCTGGAGAACATTGCCATGAATCAGCCAAATATAACGGCTGCAGCGGTGATTGCTGTTCCCCACAACCGTTGGGGAGAGCGACCTCTGCTGGTGGCTGTGAGTAAAGGAGAACCTGTGGATAAAGCCGAAATGGCGTCTTGGTACCGGGGTAAAGTGGCAGACTGGTGGATTCCAGATGATATCGTCTGGATAAAAGCGCTGCCTTATACCGCCACCGGTAAGCTGAATAAGCGAATACTGAGAGATCAGTTTTGTGACTATTTTGGGGCAGCGAGCTGTCAACCTCGGACGTCATCTGTTGTTTGACGGCATCCATCCTTGTTGTGTTGTGATAGCGCCCACTGGACATGCTCTCGTACCAGCTCGGAAGGATAATCCAGTCGAGCTTCCAGAGCTTTAATCACTTTCTCGGAGGAGGGGGCATTGCCCAATCCGACTGCAAGGTTGCGAAGCCATCCCTCAAAGCCGGTGCGGCGAATGGGAGAGCCCGCTGTGCGATCGAGGAATTCCTGCTCGGTCCAGAGAAACAGGCCGGCCAGATCGGTGGAATCCAGTTGGTGACGGGGTAGAAAGTCAGTTTCCGCCGTCGATTTGGCAAACTTGTTCCAGGGGCAGATCAGCTGGCAGTCATCGCATCCGAAGACGCGGTTGCCAATGGCTTTGCGGAACTCAACCGGGATGGCACCTTTCAGTTCTATGGTGAGATAGGAAATGCAGCGCCTGGCATCCAGCTGGTGAGGGCCGACAATGGCGTCTGTCGGGCAGACATCACGGCAGGCAAAGCAGCTGCCGCAGTGCATGGTTTCCTGCGATTTATCCACAGGCAGCGGCAGATCGGTAAATAGTTCTCCCAGAAAGAACCATGAGCCCGCTTTCTGATTCATCAGTAGTGTGTTTTTCCCAATCCAGCCAAGTCCAGCTTTCATGGCGATAGCCTTTTCCAATACCGGGGCGCTGTCAACAAAAGCCCGGTAACCAAACTGACCGACCTGTTCTTCAATACGGCTCGCCAGCTGCTGCAGGCGCTTGCGAATGACCTTGTGATAGTCTCGCCCCAGGGAATAGCGGGAAATGTAGGCTTTGCTGCTGTCTTTCAGGATACGCACGGCATCGGTATCAGCAGGCAGATAATCCATCCGGACACTGATGACGCGCAGGGTTCCTGGTACCAGCTCTGCCGGACGGGAGCGTTTGTTGCCGTGGTCGGCCATGTAGGTCATTTCACCGTGGAAATGACGGCCTAGCCAGGACTGCAGGTGCTGCTCATGCTCGCCAAGATCAACGTCCGTAATACCCACTGCCTGAAAGCCGAGTTCGCGCCCCCACTGTTTGATGGCATTGGCCAAGTCAAGCATGTCTGGGGAGGTTCTGGTTTGGGAGGCTGAATCAGTCACGGAGTATTGATAGCAATAAAACAATGAAAGCGAAGGATATAGGGTAAGCGCTAAAAGAGATATTGAATAGCCGCAATATGCACTATCTGATTTCAGATTATTCGTTGATGGGAGGCTGTTTTTATTTCTTTGTTTGATGTTTATGTTGCGGTGTTTTTATATCCGAAGGTGCATGTTAGACCCGTATTTTATGGGTTACATGGTTTTTGCATTGTGTTTGGGGCGTTCCTCACAAATCCCTTGGTTATTTAAGAGTGGATAAATATGAAAATGACTATATTTCTCCATTCTTCCCACTTACAGGACTTATGGGTTAATGCAAGGTGATTACCGCTACCCCATCATTGCCACGGCTGCGGGCGGTGCGATTGAGATGTACGATTTCTCTATTTTCCTGTTTCTATCGGATTACCTTTCCGCTGTTTTTCTACCCCTTGCCAAACAAGGGGGCTATCTTGCTGCAGGTTTGATGGTAACCGGTTATATCGCACGCCCCCTGGGCGGCATCATGTTTGGCTACTTGGGGGATTGTCTGGGGCGAAAAAAAACCTTTCTCTATTCGTTAATGTTGATGTCCATTGCCACCTTCGGGATTGCACTGTTGCCTGATGCCAGCAATCAGGGGATTGTGGCCTATGTCTGGCTCATGGTTTTCAGGGTATTGCAGGGCGTCTCGGCGGGAGGAGAAATACCACTGGGGTATGTCTTTGTTTCTGAAAATAGTAACCATCACAACAGAGGGTGTGTGGTGGCACAATTTGGTGCGGGCTGTGAATTCGGCTATCTGGCGGGCTTTTTGTGCTGTCAGCTATTGATGTTGTTTTTATCAGATAAAGATATTGTCGCCTGGGGGTGGCGACTCTTGTTTCTGTTTGGTGGCGCTATGGGGGGTATCGCTTACGCGATTCGTCTGTGTACCCTGGAATCCAGAGGGTTTCTTGATGCGTCCCGCAATTCCGGCAGGAGCAATTTTCCCCCTGCAGACGTGGTGGTTCATTATTACCGGGAGATATTGACTGGCATCGGTATCGCGTTGAAAGACGCCGGTGCCTTAGCCTGCCTGCTTTCCATTTATAAATTATTTCCCTCTGCGGTTGGACTGTCCGGACGCGATTTCCTGTCCATGTTTGTGCTGTCCCTGTCAATTGGTATTCCATTTATCATTATTGGAGGAAAATTGTCCGATATGATGGGGCGAAAATGGATCATCCATTTCAGTGCAATGGTGACAGGTTTGTTAAGCGCCTTGGGTTTACTCATTGATTTCTTACCGCTAGGCATTTTTTTCTGGTTGTTTGTGATGTCTGTTGCGGTTTTTTCAGCGTTTGGGCGTGGTGTCTATCCCAGAGTTGTCCTGGATTCTTTTCCAACCCGTCTTCGATGCAGTGGTTTTGCGCTTTCCTATAATGTTGGTTTTGCACTTTTCACCGCATTAGGTGTCTGGTTATCCGGCGTGTATGCACAGTACTCATTTAAGTTTCCGTTGTGTTATATGCTTTGCTGCTCACTGGTGGCCTTCATGGCGGCCAGGCGGATACCTGAACGCCATACGTTGACCATTTCCCATATTCCTTGAGTGGGTCTATCACTAAGAACTGCTATGCCGAATGGTGCCAAGTCACCGTTTTCCTCGCAGCAATGGATATAATGAAACAAGAAGGTCAATGAAAGGGCGTGTCTCCCATGGACGAGTGGTTGCCAGAAGCATTGTATACCGCAGAACAGGTCAGGCATCTGGATGCGGTTGCCATCAATGACTATCACATCAATGGTTTTGAACTGATGAAGCGGGCCGGTCAGGCGGCGTTTGACCGGATGTTGGAGCGATGGCCGGCATTATCGCGTGGAGGCACCCTGCAGGTTTTCTGTGGTGCAGGTAATAACGGTGGTGATGGTTACGTGATTGCCAGTCTCGCCCGTCAACGTTATCTCCCTGTGCGGGTGGTTGCACTCAAGAATCCGGATGAACTAAATGGTGATGCCTTGCGCGCATGGCACTGGTTCCGTGATCTGGGCGGTTCCACGGAATCCTGGAGTCGCAATGTGACGATCACCGGAACCGTACTGGTGGATGCCATGCTGGGGACGGGTCTCAGCGGTGAAGTGAGGGGCGATTACCTGGATGCAATCCAGATGATCAATCATTCGGAACGTCCTGTGCTGGCAGTGGATATCCCCTCCGGCTTATCAGCGGATACCGGAGCAGCCCTCGGTGCTGCAGTGCAGGCCGCAATGACGGTGACATTCATTGGCCTGAAACAGGGACTGTTGACCGGTGCCGGTCCGCGTTATTGCGGCACACTCAATTTTGCCTCGCTTGCCGTACCGGATGAAATTTACAGTAAAGAATTGCCCGCCTCCCATTTGCTGCGGGAGCAGGAACTGGCAGCCTTGGTACGACCGAGGCTGGCCGATGCCAACAAAGGCAGTCATGGTCATCTGCTGGTTGTCGGGGGCGATGAAGGGATGGGAGGCGCGGTTGTGATGGCCGCCGAAGCGGCACTCAGAACCGGCGCAGGGCTGGTGACAGTGGCGACACGAGATGAACATGTGGATGCCATTAATGCCCGCTGTCCTGAAATCATGGCGCGTGGTGTTCAAGATGCGGATGATGTGAATCGCTTGCTAACGGGGAAATCTGCAGTGGTTATCGGTCCAGGCCTTGGGCAGTCCGATTGGAGCAAAGCGTTGTTGGCAAGCATCTTACAATCAGACCTCCCCATCCTCGCGGATGCAGATGCCCTGAACCTGATCGCTGAAGATAGCCAGTTGCTGGAAAGCACTTCCCGTTCGTTATTGATGACACCCCATCCGGGGGAAGCTAGCCGACTGTTGCAGGAGCCCATTCCAGACGTACAGGCCAACCGCTTTGCGGCCGTTCGACAGTTGCAGCAGCAATATGGTGGTGTCGCGGTGTTGAAGGGCGCGGGTTCGCTGGTTTATGACGGTGAAACCGTATCCTTGTGCGGTGCCGGTAATCCCGGCATGGCTGTAGCCGGGATGGGGGATGTACTCAGTGGCGTCATCGGCAGCCTGCTGGCGCAAGGTTATGATATGGCGCATGCAGCAAAACTCGGCGTCTGGTTGCATGCTGCTGCCGGAGACGACTGTGCGGCTGAGGATGGGCAGATCGGCATGAAGGCTACGGATCTACTGCCCTATATTCGCCGGCGCGTTAATCAGCTGGCCAATGCCTGAGTGCAGAAAGAAAAGTGTCATTAGCTGATATTCGTGACAAATACGGCGTTTTTACCCCGGTTTCCCGATGGTATCCTTCCCGATTAAGGTGATGGTATGGGAAGCGTGTCGAATACGATGTCTGAGTCAATTCAACTGACACTGGCCGGTGAAGCTCGCATGGTGGCTTTCGGCCGTCTTCTGGCTGATGCCTGCCAGGGCTATGGCACTGTTTATCTACAGGGCAACCTCGGGGCAGGTAAAACGACACTGTGCCGGGGCGTGTTGCGCGGTTTTGGTTACGAAGGGGCTGTCAAAAGCCCGACGTATACTCTGGTTGAGCCCTATGAAATGGAACAGGCATCCGTTTACCATTTTGACCTTTACCGTCTGGGTGACCCCGAGGAACTCGATTTTCTGGGCGTTCGGGACTACTTCGACAGCCCTTCCCTGTGTCTGATTGAATGGCCGGATCGTGGTAAGGGCTTCCTTCCGGCCGCCGATATTATATTATCTATCGAGTACCTTCCGGAGGCGCGGATTGTCACGGTAGACCCGCAGACCGGACATGGGCGGGCTATCTGTAAAACGATAGCGGGCAGACAGGGAATGTTGGCGGAGGAGGTATGCTAGGACGTCTGGCAAACACAAGCCTGATTGTCTTGTTACTGTTGGTGGCGGGTATAGCCAATGCCACCAACATTGAGGGTGCCCGCCTGTGGCGCTCGCCGGAAAAGACTCGCCTGGTGTTTGATCTCACTGGTTCCGTTAATCACAAAATCTTTTCACTCAGCAATCCCAGCCGACTCGTCATTGATGTGGATGGATCTTCCCTGAAGCAGTCACTTTCAAGCCTGACTCTGACGAATACTCCTATCCGAAAGGTGCGATGGGCAAAACGTAATAATAATGACGTACGCATCGTGCTGGATTTGCATGAGGCAGTCAGCCCGCGCAGCTTTCTGCTGAAGCCGAATTCCACCTATGGCCATCGTCTGGTGGTTGACCTGTTTGATAAAGGCAAGGCCAGCGCCAAACCCACCATACCGCCCAAGTCTTCCCCCGCCCCGGTGCAGGGGCGGGATATAATCGTTGCGATTGATGCCGGACATGGTGGTGAGGATCCAGGCGCTATAGGTCATGGAAAGGCTCGGGAAAAGGATGTCACACTCGCCATTGCCAAAGAGGTTGCGGCGCTCTTTAACCGGGAAAAAGGATTCAAAGCCAAGCTGACCCGGACCGGGGATTATTATATTTCCCTGCGGGAGCGAACACAGATTGCTCGGAAGCATGGTGCTGACCTGTTTGTTTCCATCCATGCCGATGCCTTTGTTCAGCCCCAGGCCCGGGGAATGTCGGTGTTTACCCTGTCCAAACGGGGCGCTTCCTCTGAGACGGCGCGCTGGCTGGCCAACAAGGAAAACAATTCTGACCTGATCGGTGGTGAGGAAGGGGTCAGCCTGGATGATAAGGATGGCTTGCTGGCCAGTGTCCTGCTGGATCTCTCCATGACCGATACTCAGACCCGCAGCATCAAGGCAGGCAAGATGGTGCTTAGCGAGCTGGGCAAGCAGAATCGACTGCACAAGAAGCAGGTTGAGCAGGCGGCTTTTGTCGTACTGAAATCGCCGGATATCCCGTCAATGCTGGTGGAGACCGGTTTTATCACCAATCCGGAAGATGCCCGTAAGCTGAAATCCCATTCCCATCGGACGCGGATTGCACACTCCATTTACACCGGGATTCGCGATTTCTTCCACCATCAGCCGCCACTGGGTACCCTGATTGCCCAGGAGAAGAGCAAAGGCACCTTGGTGGCATCATCGAAGCCGCGCAAGCATAAGGTGAGATCCGGTGATACTTTGTCGGATATTGCGGCCCGGTATAATGTCTCGATGTCTGGCCTGCGACGTATCAACGGCATCAAGGCCGCTGACCATATCCAGATTGGACAGTTACTGGAAATCCCCTGATCTTGGGATTTCCAGAATGTTTGGCGGGTAAAACGCGTCATTGAGCCGGTGGGATAGGGCGACGTATCCGGGGTTCAGAATTCAATAACGCACAATCGAACTCTTATGGATATCTATTGTTGGAACGGAATATGAGTGACAACTTACTCACAGAAAGAATGCCGTTTTTTCAAAAACAAAAAAGACGCTTGAAAATCAATATAGCTACGCCGTCTTATGGTTCACGTTATTCAGGGAATTATGTAAGAAGCCTATATTCTCTTTTAACAACCGCAAATGATTTTGATGTTGGCTTTTCATTGTCTGATGTTGATTATGCTGATGTTGCCGTTTCGAGAAATTATCTTATTTCTCACTTTTTCTACAACAAGCAAGATAGCGACTATATCCTCATGATCGATGATGATATGGGTTTTCATAGTGACTTGATTTATAAGATGCTTGAGTTTGATAAAGATGTTGTCGGTGTGATTGCACCGCAGCGGTGTATCGATTTGCAAAAGCTTCATTCACTGTCTGGAATGGAATTTAGCGAAGCCTTTGCCAGGTCATGTTCATTTGTCGGGAAAGTGGTAGATGATTTTGGGAATGGCTTTTTTGAAGTGGATTCCTGTGGAGCGGGTATTCTTATGATTTCCAGAGTCTGTATTGAAAAAATGGTGGAGAAATGCCCTGAGATTGTCGATTAATACCGTTATAAAAAATTTCCATTCTCATCAAAATTTTCTCAATTTATAACACCATTCAATAAGATTCAGTTAGAAAAAAGTGAGCTTTCAGAGGACCTGTCTTTCTGTTATCGCTGGAAACAACAGTGCGGCGGTAAAATTTACGCCAATGGGGCGGAAAAAATACAGCATGCCTCAGGGCTTCTTATCGAATCACGTTACACTAACTCTGTCTGAGAGGCTTCTCCTGCAATGTAACCGGATATATAACAACGCGACACTGAGCATAAAAAGGTGTTTATGATGGTGCAGATTGCTTTACGCCGGTTGTGTATCTGACGGTTTTCTTCTGTGCCGGAAAACGTCAGATACAAGGTCATTGGTGATTTTCAGGGTGAGGAGGGTGAGCATGAGAATGTCATTGATATTTTGGGTTTCTTCTTTTGTTGCTGTTGACGTATCGTAGTGGAATTTGCATTGTAGTCCGTCACATTCCGAGGCAATGACGATGGTAGCGATCAGGCCAATAATGAAACCAATGATCCGGAACCATGGACTGAACCCCATCGTGAAGATCTTGCTGGCAGGATGGTGCTTATCGCCATGTTGTTCCATTTCCCTGACTTGGTGCCAGACCAGTGCCGCAAAGGCCAGCCAGAGTAGCAGGGGCTCAGCCTGAATATCGGCTGCATAATAAAACGCCAATGAGATGATTAGAACGACAATTGAAAAGACTCCAAAATGACAGAGGAAGAACAGAATGCCAGCGGCTTTCAAAATACTGGATGCCGGGCTTTCAACCGGCAGTCGGCAAATAGAAATAATGCCAAAAATCATGATAAACAACGTTTCGATGCCATAGAGCAGAATCAGGTCTGCACTTTGCCAATCCAGAAACACTATGCCGAAGATGGGCAGACAGTTAAGTATCAGTGTGTTTAAAATAACGGACTGCATAAAATAACCAGTACAACCTATAAATAGACAACCATTCATTATTCAATCGACGACGTTCTCTATGTCTGGAGTCCAAGCGACCGAACAGACCGGTTAATTTGCGTTTTTCCAGGTTATTCCACAATGCTGCCATGATGGCGTCATATTACTGTCAGTGCAACGGCGCCTTTTATCATTAAGTTGCTGTGACGCTGTCCTCCCGAGGTGTACGCATTGTTCTGTGGTTTTTACTTTGGTTTTGGTGTTGCCAAAGTCATTGGTGATAAATACAGCGAACGAGTATGAGCTTCGCCTGTTCCGCTTTATCGCGCATTCCTGGTGGATACCTTGCCGGTTTGTCTGCAGATGGTACTGGATATTTCCATGAGCCTGTTTGTGAATGCGATGACAACGGTGTCGGTAGTAATATTCCTTTACGAGCCAGATACCATGCTGGTCTCGGTGGCTGCCATGATAATGTTCACCTAGGTGGTGGTTGAATTATTACACTGGCTGTTCGGTCAACGATTGTTTTTGCACATCCAGTTATGAAAAAGGCAGTAAGGGAATGGTATGAATGGATTATTTGTGATGCACGTTTTTTCACTTATCACCATGGAGTTGGTCTATAAGAAACAGAAGTTTTAAGTCTATGAGAACGACAAAAAGAACAATGAATGTTTGTATAGATATGGCCATGCTTCATTAATGTTGTTAAGACATCGTTAAGCGTGATATAAGGAAGGTGTCCCAGCAGCCTTTTTCGTATTGTCAGGATATCAAATTTTTTTATGTTTATATTTTTCTGTAATGTTCTTTTGCGCAGTTCGGCAGAATGTTTATTAGTGCCAGCTATAATGTCAAAACTTAATCGATTTAATTCTATATCGCTGCTTATGCTTTCATAAGTCTCTGTGTCGCTTTTCGATTGGTACTTTGATAAGAGATAGTTGTAAACCACATCATGTGGTTTCCTTTTTTCAAAGTAATTGATTCTACCTGATAGAATATCCCAGTTTTCAATTCCACATAATTTGGTGTCAGGCGGGTTGTAAAAGTACAGTGTTGTCCACTCAGGTACAAAGAGTAAGTTATTTGTTAATGGGGATGTTCCATGGGAGGTAATTAGCAAATGGTCAGCACGAGTACCCGAGTCATCTTTAAAAAGATAAATGTGCGAACCAAGAGAAATACATGTTGTCATATGCCTTACTCGTTACAGATTCAGCACGTCTTCAGTCAAGATGTTAGTTTAAGATCGTTAATCTGAGAAGCAGAGAAACCATCCTAAGATCGTCCATGGCGGGGGGCTTATGTGCACCATGATCAGGTTGCCTTGCAGAAGCAAGGCAACCTGTGGAGTACATTAACCGCCAGCAGCCATATGGAGGTTGTTGTCGGTACTTCTCAGTCTCAGCAGGTACACTGATGTCACCATCAGACTCAGGACCAGCAGGATAATGCCTAGCGGTACCTGGTTGTGCATGGGCACCATTGAGGCTGCCAGGGTCACCAGCCCTGCACCCAAATTCTGTAGTCCGCCCAGCACTGCACCAGCGACACCCGCCATGGTTGGAAAGGGTTCAATTGCGCCGGTTGTGGCGGTTGGGAAAACGATGCCCGTGCCCATGAAGTAAAGGAAGCCTGGAATCAGCAGCGCAACCGCGCTGATATGACCGAACAGCCCTGGCAATAGCAGGCCAATAGCACCGGCCAGGAGTAACAGAATGCCACGCAGCATGACCTGACTCATGCTGAGTCGGTCAGCCAGTTTTCCGGCCAGCCAGGAACCCAGCAGATAACCCGGGATCGGTACAATAAACAACAGTGACGTTGTCGTGGCGTCATAACCCAGCACATTGCCGAACAGTACGCCAGATGCTGCCTCAAATACGGCAATACCGGCAAAGGTCGCAATCAGGCAGAGGATAAAGCCCTGAAACTGCTCGTGTCCCAATACTGTTTTGTAGCTGTGGATAACGCTGGTACGCGCCGGTTGTTCCGGACAGGTTTCCCGGAACATCAGGGCAACAGCGGTCCAGACTACGGCACCGAAGATAGTCAGAAAAACGAAGTTTGCCTGCCAGTTCCAGCTTTCCGTCAGCCAGCCCCCCAAGAGTGGGGCGATAAGCGGCGTGAAGATCAGCCCCATACTCACATAGCTGTTGGCCATCTGAAGGTCTCGGCCAGAATACAGGTCACGCATGACGGTACGCGCCATGACGCCACCGGTGCCTGTGCCCATGCCCTGGATAAAGCTGGCAGCCAGCAGAAACTCAAACCGGTTCGACATGACCGCCATGATGGAGCCTGCCAGAAAGACAATCAGGCCCATTAACATAACCGGCTTGCGACCCAGACGATCAGACAGCGGCCCATAAATAAACTGTGACAGCCCGTAAGGAATCAAATAGAACGCCATAACCGCCTGTACCTGCGACGGCAGAACCTGCAGGTCATTGGCCATCATGGGCAGTGCCGGTACATAGATCGTATTGGTCATCTGTCCCACGGCGGTGATGAGCAGTATGACCAACAGCACTTCAAAAAAACTCTGTTTTTTCATGGCAATTTGGCAATGTCTGATTTGAGCCGATCATAACGACGCATACACGACCGCCAGCCTTCATTGGAGCTGGTGTTGATCGTGTCTGGTGTGGAATATCGGTGTTAATGAATCGATCCGTCGTCAGCGAATGCTGCGGACGGTGAAACCTGGGTTTTTACCAGAAAGAGCAGATTATCAAGGCCGTTCTTATACGGGTAATGAGTATTTATGACTATGGCATATTATTTGGAGGTAATAATGCATTTTTTTGTTTTTGCTAGTTGATGAGGCTGTTTATTGTACGCTTTGTGGATGATGTTTCTTTGGGGTGATTATGAGTGGAATCCTGACATGCATCATGTGCTGTACCAGCAAAATTTTTATAACAGAGTGACTCCGGCAGTACCTGACGGCGACATTGATGAGCGCTCTGATTCTGGCGCAGCCGTTTGTGCCAACGGCATGTGACAGGGGTATCGGTATGACTAGCATGGATATACGGCATCCAGCGCCTTTGTCTGTGTGGATATCAAGCATACGACAAGGGTGGCGATTGACACGGCGACCCATTACACCAATCTTATTGATCACAGGGTTGGAGCCCAGTTTCTGGGCAACCTGATTTACGGCAGGGTAGCCACGAAGTTCCTGCAGCGTATCCTGCTCAGGGGATTGTAAGGATGACAGTTTCTTCAGACGGTCAGTTCGCCCAAGCCCAGTGATTGCAGTCGATTCTGTACCAAGGTACGGATGTCGCTAACCGACTCGAGTTTCAGGGCTTCATCAAGCAGTTCACGGGCAGCCGTCTGACTGATGGAGCGAATGAGCCATTTGATTTCGGGGAGCTTGGCAGAACTCATGCTGAGTCGCTGGATACCCATGCCGGCCAATAGCACCACCGCAACCGGATCCGAACCCATCTCTCCACAAAGGCTGACCGGCAGGCCACAGGTGTTGGTGATATGGACAATCCGCTGTATCTCATGCAGTACCGCAGGATGCACCGGATCATAACGTGATGCGACGCGGGCATTGTTGCGATCCAATGCCAGCAGGTACTGGCTCAGGTCATTGGAGCCAATAGAGACGAAGTCAATCCGCTTGCGCCAGAATATTAACTGGGAAATCGCTGCAGGTACTTCAACCATGACGCCAACCTGCGGACAGTGAATGTTATATCCCTCATCCTGTAATTGACGACAAACGTCATCCAACAGACCAAGAAAGATATCCAGTTCATCCGTCGCACTGACCATGGGGAGCAGGATATGGAGGTTGTCCAGTCCCTGCGAAGCCCTGATCATGGCTCTGACCTGCACCATCAGCAGGGGGATGTTGTCCAGGGTGAAACGGATGCCTCGCCAACCCAGGGCAGGGTTTTCTTCTGGTTCCATATGCAGGTAGGGCAGCTGCTTGTCGCCGCCGACATCCAGTGTACGCATATAGACGGGCATGCCTGCGTAAGCAGACAGCACCTGTCGATATACCTGAACCTGCTCCTCTTCACCGGGGAAACTGCTACGCACCATGAAGGGGATTTCTGTTCTGTACAAACCAACCCCTTCCGCACCCGCTTTCAGTCCCGGCGTAATGTCGGCCAGCAGGCCGGTATTGCTTAACAGCTCAATACGGACACCATCGGTTGTGATAGCGGGCTTGCCGTGAATGGATTCCAGCCGGTCAAGGAATCGCTGACGGCGTACCATTAAACGGCGGTATTCCTCTCTCACGGTCTTTGTTGGGCGCAGAATGACGTGGCCGGTGTTGCCGTCAACAATCAGTTCATCACCGTCATTCATGTCAGGAAGCACAGAAATACTGACAACCACGGGTACCCCGAGCGCATTGGCCAGCACTGCTGTATGGGAAAGGCTTGATCCTTCAAGGCAAACGACACCCGCCAGATTTTCGCCAGGAACAGCTGCGATATCTGAAACACTCACCTGGGTTCCTACCAGCACGACGGGAGAGTCTTGATCGCCTGACACAGGCTGCGCGTGCTGGCCACCACGCCAGGCGTGAAATAACTTGTTTCCCAGATGTCTTATATCTTCGTGGCGTGCCTTGAGGTAGGCATCCTCCATGGCCAGGAAAAGGTCGGAAAAATAGTGGACGGCCAGTCGCAGGGCGCTGGGCAGGGAACGTCCGGTTCTGATCTCCGACTCGACCCGATCTTTCAGGGTGGTGTCATTGAGCATCATCTGGTAGGCGTCAAAAATACCGCGGATGCTTGCGCCGGCGTCGCCGATCAGCGCCTCGCGTTCTTCGCACAGATCCTCGCTGACTGTAACCAGCAGGTTATGCCACTCTTGTACTGTGCGTTCAATATCGTCGCAGGCTGTATCGGGCACAGCATCCAGGTCGTATTGACGACACAGGCGCACCCGGCCAATGCCGACGCCCGGAGCGCCTTTCTGGCCGGTGATCCGTTGGTTGGGCGGTCGTGGGATGGGGACACCGGACGGTTTGATATCCACCAGAACCAGCGCCAGGTGGGAGGCCAGGGTCAGCAGGAACGCTTCAGTTTCATCGCTGACACGGTATTGTCTACGGTGCAGTACGACCAGCACACCGACCACTTCGCCGCGCCGAACCAATGGTACGCCACAGAACCCTGGAAAGGCATCTTCCTCAAGACCTGGAATATGGACAAAATCCGGGTGTGTGGCAGCATCAGACAAATTGATTGGGCGCCGACTTCTTGCGACCAGGCCGACCAGACCTGTGCCACCGGGCAGCACCAGGGGGCTGGGCGTCTCAAGGCCGTGGCAGGCAACCAGCACCATATTGTCACAATCCGCCTTGCGGTACAGTGAGCAAACATCGGCGCCAATGGCTCGGCTTATCGCAATAACGACCTGCTGAATTTGCTCATCAGGCGACTCAGACAATGCCACGCTCTGAACGATGCCAGTGAGTTCTCGCAGCGGATCTTTCATACGTGGTGTTCCAGCCAGTGTTATGACAACAGGTTTGTGGTTGGTCTGTTGGAATCGTTCCAGCCAGCCCGTCAAGATCGGTTAGCTGCTACTGTATCGTTTATGGCTGTTCCGTCAATGTGTGGATGAAGCCGGGAACTTGAGGGAATACGTTTCCCGTAATGGCAGGTGTTGACGTGATAGGGACAATGGATGCCGAAAATCGGACAAGCAGGTCATCTTTGCAGGAAAACTGTAGTTTTCGTTTTGCACGGTAGTCGTCAGATGATGAGGTGAAGACGTTTTCTGACAGATTCATCGGCAGATACCGGCATCACGCAGCTCTTGCAGTGTCTTGGTAGCCGCATCAAAGAAATAGACGGTTTCTGCAGCATTCCTGTCAATCATGATGAGGTAGTGATTCCCCTCCTGTTTGATACCGCATCTTGCTGGCTCAATATCCCATTCATTCATGTGGGCCTTCAGTTTCTTCACGGTGTTTAGCGCAGAACTGAAGAAGTAGCAGGTTTCAGCGATGTCATTGTTCATCAGTACCTGATAGGAGGAGCTTTCTTGTCGAATGGAAAAGGATGTCCGTTCATGATGGTAGTCAGTATCGCAATAGACAGTCGTTGTTTGTATCTGCCCGTTATACAGTTCGTTCAGAGAAAGGCTGCCGCCAGGGGGAAGTACAACCAGCTCGGCATTTACGGTTGTCATGATTAACAATGAACCTAGAATAAACACATTTTTTTGCAAATATAGATAATTCATTCAGTTGGACTCCTTGTGGTAATGAGTAAAACTAGCTTTTATTTCTGGAAATGCATCGTTGTAGATAAATACAATGTTCTAATCCGTTATTCTCCGTTGATAGAAAAGACATCGCCATGAACTTTGTTGCAGTCATTTTCACTGCTATTTTCACGACTCATACGAATACCCTCACTTAAAGAAAATGAAGAGACTGTACTGGCAAAGGAGTCATGGCTTGATATTTGTAGTCTCGGTATTAACTTTTTGAAACGCTAATATGCATGCTCGATAGTAAAGTTGCTTACATGCCTTTTTCTTTTTTTTGGGTTTTATATTGTTATGTTTGCTGACAATGTGAGAGTTTATTGTGTCAAGTGATAACTCCGTCTCGGGGCAGATAGGGCAAAGAACCTTTAGGGGCTGTTGACGTTTCATTGAAAGCCTTGAACCAAGCCTGAAAATCCGCAGTATGTTGCTACCGCTCATGCTTTCAT
>NZ_BAABFL010000462.1:0-43288 GCF_039540975.1 Kistimonas scapharcae | reverse complement strand
TCAGGCGGTAATGGGAACATGGGGATGAGCTTAGGCGGCAGAACGTGAAATCGCCTTATGTACCGGTTTTTGAGTACTTACAGAAGCATCTGCTTCATTTTGCCCTATATGTTTCAAACCCTGAGTAATATACGGCCTGAGCGTCTGTAAAATTTCCAGATCATTCCGGGTGAAGTTACTCCTGCCAGCATGCCGCCAGATTCTCAGGTCTCCAATATTGAGGTCATTATCCAGAGCATACATATTCACGCCATAATGCAAACCATCTTTACTCAAGAAATCATTATAAAACTCGGTTTTGACCAGCTCCGACTGACTGATCACTTCGTTTACACTGCTGGCTTTACCCAGAGCCTGCAGCTTGAACGTGATGGGGTCATTAAATTGGTAGTATTCTTCATAACCCTTGAGATTGTTGTTATCCATATTGATGGACACACGCTCGGTGAAACACTGCTGTTGCTCATTCCAGACAAAGGACGCATAAAAGTCTGCCTCCAGCAGCTCCAGCAATCGATGACCAAGATGCAAACGCAACGCGCTGCTCGAATCAGACTGATTCAACAAATCAATAATGTCGTACAGATTTCTGAGTTTTGTCCCTGTGAGGTGCATCGCGGTCTCCATCGCAACAGCAAGATCGTAAAATACCCTATAAAAACAAGGAAAACAAAGTCATCAATGACAATCCCTTGATGACATAAAGGTTAAGCGTAGCCGAACAAGACGACAGCAATATTAAAATACAACCTCACTGCACGACTTCAGTGCATTTTTCTCATCCCAATTGCAACAGACTCATCAAAATTGAGGATACAGGCATTTAATTTTTTGCTGATAACGTTAGTTTACAGGCTGCGGTAAGCCGTTACTCCAAAGATAAAACGCACAATAACAAGGCAAGGGAAAAGCGATGACGTTTTTTGTTACCCGTAAAAGTGGATTACCCCGCGCAGAATCAGATCAACTCCAGAAAAGCTTTATCGATATTCTCTACGATCACCGAAAATTCCTTGATGACCACGGCGGATTCCTTGGCCCGGAGTCACTGGCCCGGCTGTGCGGCGATAAAAAAATTGCCATTATTGGTGCAGGCCCTGCCGGTCTCGCCTCAGCCTGGCTCCTGATGAAAATGGGGTTAAAACCCGATATCTACGAAGCCGAGGAAGCCCGGGTCGGTGGTCGGATCTGGACACACCACTGCACAGACGCACCGCACGCCCTGTTTGAAATGGGCGCCATGCGGGTTCCGCCTTCGGAACAGGTTTTCAAGTATTTTGCTGATCTGTACAGGATGCCTTCAGGGCCATTCCCTGATCCCGGTATCGTTGATACGCGGCTTCAGTATCAGGGCAAAACCTATGACTGGGATGAAGGAGGGGATGTCCCTGCAATCTTCCAGGGCGTAAAGGAAGACTGGGAAGCACTCGTCACCGAAAAAATGGAACCCATCGCCAACTGCCTTAAGGACGGCGACTTCGACCAGGCACAGACACAATGGCAGGCATTACTCACCGGAAAAGACACCGGCTGGAGCAACCTCAGTTTCTACGGCGCACTGAAACAACAGTTTCCCCATTGGACGGCCAGGGAGTTTGACCTGTTCGGCACGTTGGGCATTGGTTCTGGTGGTTTCGGCCCATTGTATGCGGTTAACTTTGCCGAGATCGCCCGGCTGGTCATTAATGGCTTGGAGGATTCCCAGGAATTCTACCCCGAAGGCATGGATAAGCTGGTCGACGGTCTGTATTCCACCCAGACCCCCATCCATGGCACCACGCCGCACTCCCTGGAAACCTGGAGCCAAATCCGTTTCAACCAGCCGGTGAAATCCGTCACCAGCAAGTCGGATGGTGGAGTTGAAGTAAAATCCATTGATCCCTGCGGACATACCTGCACGGAAGATTATGATGCCGTCATCGTTGCCACCACGACCCGCTCCATGGAAATCGATCTGCGGCTGACCAACCCGGTCGAAACCTCTCCACTCAACAACGACGAAATCACTGCCGTTCAGAATCTCCACCTGATGAACTCGTCCAAACTGTTTCTGCGGACCCGCACCAAGTTCTGGACAACCAAGGAATGGAAAGCCAGTAACCTGCCAGAAAATATCCAGACCGATGGCCTGTGCCGAGGTGTTTATTGCCTGGATTATCCCGGTACTGATAGTGGCGTCGTCCTGCTCAGCTACACCTGGGGCGATGACTCCACCAAACTGATCGCCCTGGATGTTGAAAAGCGGAAAGAGATTCTGCTGAATTCACTGGAATCTGCCTGCCCTGAGTTTGTTGAAAAATTGAGAGAAGAAATCTGCGACAGCAAGAATGTTGACTGGCAGCTGGAACCCAATTATTTCGGCGCCTTCAAACTCAATCAGCCCGGGCAGGATCTGGAAAACCAGCATCTGTATAGCCAGTTCCTCTCCGTTAAAAACCCGACAACCGACAAAGGCGTGTATCTGGCCGGCGACAGCGTCTCCTGGTCAGGCGGCTGGATTGAAGGTGCCCTGCAGACGGCAATGAATGCCTCAGCAGCGGTTATCGCCCGATTAGCGGGTGAACAGGCACTCCATCCGAACAATCCTCTCGAACAGACATCAGATCTCTTTGATTACGGTACCTGATCGTACTGAACACCATACAAAACCGTTCCAACCCTGAATTGGGCTGGAACGGTTATCGCTAAACGTAGCAATGATTTCAAGAATAACGGTTTAGTCCTGTTCTGATATCTGGTCACCAGAATGGATAAACCAGGGAAGCATTCTCGACAAAGGAGCCTGTCAATGAATACCCAACAATCGGTAGCAGAAGCATTAAAAGCCTGTCTGGGCAGCAAAGAACAATACCCCCTCATTCTCTCAGACTGCGATGACTGCAATGGCAACGGTCTGCTGTATGAACAAGCCAGAAAAGTGTTCAACCGGAAATTTCAGTTTCGTCCCAGCGCCATTGTGTTTGTTGAAAACAGCAGTCAGGTCAGCGACATCGTTCAGTTTGCCAATCAACACAAGATCAATATCCGGGTACGCTCCGGTGGTCATGATCATGAAGGGGAGTGTTCCGCGACCGATGTCATCCTGATTGATTTCAGCAAGATGAACCGCATCACCCCAACCACAGCACCCAAGGGATGTGACGAGACGGCAGACTATGTGACCATTCAGCCCGGCGCCCGCTTTGCCCATGTCAAAGCAGAACTGGACCAGCTAGGGCTGGGCATACCCCACGGCACCTGCCAGACCGTCGGTATTGCCGGCTATACCATGGGCGGCGGTTGGGGGCCGTGGACGCGCAAGTACGGTATGGGTTGTGAGTATTTGGTGGCAGCCACAATTGTGCTGGGTAATGGCAAAATCCTGCAAGTCGATGCAACGTCTCGCGAATCACGACTGCTCTGGGCATTAAGAGGCGGTGGCGGTTTTAGTTATGGCATTGTCACAGAACTGGTTTTCAAGGCCTTTAAACTACCGCTGGTTGCTTTCGACTTCCACCTCCCGGTTCACCAGTATTTCCCCGACCTTACCGCCGTTGAGATATTGGCAGCCTGGGAAAAACTCATTGCCCCCGGTGAGAACCCTAACCTGATTGGCACAAATCTGAAGATCAGCACCAGAGCCCTTGCAGAAGGGGAAACGCCTGATCCTGATGCCAAACTGGACTGCGTCATGAACGGCTATGTGGCAGCTGAATGGGGCGATCTGATGAAACTGATTATCATCATTTTAAATCACTTTGACCCCAAAGGCGCTAAGTCTCGTAAGCAGGCAGATATTGAGAAGAACATCCATAAGAAAGGGCTCAAGATCTTTGCCTACCATGCTGACAAAACCCAGAAGCGCCACAAGCTGACCCATGCCAGTGACTGGTCATTTGCCTCATGGGATCGACACCAGGGCAGCACAAAAAATCCGCAACTGCATCTGGACGGAGACTGTCCGGCACCGCATAAAATCACTTCTCGCCTTGTCGATGCCTGCGGCTGGGATGACGAAAGCCGCAAAGCCCTGATCTGTTCACTACAGTCTCCGCTACTCCCACGCTATGACGGTCCGGAAAAAAACTGTGAGGATACATTCCGCATTCACACCTACATCACCCTGGGAGCGATCTCCGGTGAGTATTACAGCCACCATATCCAGAACGATGAGCTGGGCTGCGCCTTCCCCTACAACGATCGCCCGTTCACGATCCAGTACCAGGCCTGGTGGGATCAGCCGGAACGGAACGAAACGACCGGAAAATGTGAATCAGGCTGCTCGGCAGAGCATCAGGTGATCCAGAACCGTTTTCACAGCAACCGCGCGGAAGACTGGATAGCAACCTGCCGAAATTACCCCATTCCCCATACCAGTGGCGCATTCATCAGCTTTAAGGACGCTTCTATTCCGACAGCCTCCTATTTCGGAAACAACTACCAGGATCTGATTCAGGCCAAGCTGGATTACAGCAGAGACAAAAACTGCCTGTTCAGATCCCGGAAAACGATTCTCTAGAAGATAACGGACAGGGATGCCTGAACGCCGTATGTCAGGCTGTCTGCAACTGACGGCTCAGGGAAGTTCATGGGCCAGCTATTCGATGGAACCAATATAAAAAACCTGATGGGGACTTCGCCATGAAACGCTTACTTGCCGCCTGTCTGCTAATGGCAGGCACCTTTTTTTATTGGAGCGGTGCGGTTGCTGAAAGTAACGACACCCGAACGGTGGATGCCATACAATCCGCCATGTATTACAACGCCAACATTCGTGATGCCGAAGAATGTGCCATGGAAGTCAGAAACGGACAGCTGGTTGCCCTTTCCAAAGACGGCAAACTGATTTCCAACCCGGCCATGACCTGCCCGGACATGTTTTCCTGGAAACTCTTTGTTGAGGTCGTCAAAGACCGCTTCTGGTCCAACTGGGCGGACGAATCACAAAACTGGCCAGCCAAACCCTATCCGCTGTGTGAAAAGGGAGAAAACGGAGACTGTTGTACCCCCGGCAGCAATAACGACAAGGACGGTCACTGCCCTTACTATCCCGGCGATGCGCACAAAGATCGCCTGACAGCATTAACCAATGCCATCGGTACCGAGGCGGAAAAGCTGGCGGAAGAGATCTTACGGGTTGGACGTATTCCCTTTGTCGACCATATGAATACCCGGCAATCCCTGAAAAAAGACGGCTGGAAATTCTTCAAGAGCAGCAGTGGCGACAGCCAGAATAGCACGCCCTCCTGTGACGCCGTGGTGGTTAACGGAATCAGCACCAACGTCATCCCCCAGATTCTCAAGAACTTCAACCCGCCGGGATCAGAAAGCATTGGCCGGGTCATTCGTCAGACCAACGCGGAAATCACAGTCCGGAACAAAACCTTCCATGAATACCTGTATAACAACGATCTCTACAATGCCAATGGTGTGGCAGACATCTACAGGCGTAATGCCGATAACCTGGCCCGGAACTGTGAGATTGATGGCAACCAGCAGGTCTGCAGCAACGCACCTTACCATCTGCCCAACAAATCCTATTCAGGCAGTAACAAAACACCCAGCCTGGCCACGGTGGATCTGCCCTTTGACGCCATCATGATCAAGAGTAACTGGCTGCATCAGGACCTTGCCGATGCGCTGAAACTCAAAGGAAACCAGCAAGACTATGTCAGTAAGCACCTGGCCACTCAGATTTCGCTGGATGCATTGAGCATTCCCTACGACAAGAAGGACAATCCCGGCGGTCAGTGTAATCTGAAAGGCACTCACTATCTGGTGGCCTTCCATGTTTCATCGAAGGATGTGCCCAACTGGGTCTGGACCACCTTTGAGCATAAGGATCTACCAGGGCGTTGTGACTACACAGGCTGTAATGATGCCTTCGGTTACCAGAGTCAGGACGACCTGCCTGCAGGGGTGGCCAAAAACTATGTGGCGCCCAACGAGCGCAGTGACCACCTCAACAGTCCTTCTCAGGTCTTTGGCATTGACCGGGGTTATCCGGAAGAACAGAGAACATCTGCACTGGCTAATGTGTTCAAAGGTATGAACATCGGCACCGGAAATAGCACCAGTCCCTATGAGCCGGATCCCGAGGACAAGGCCTGGTTAAACTACCGTCTGAAAGGTTCACAGGTGGAGTTTGTCACCGCTACAGGACGCCCCACCTTTCTGGGTAATTCAGTCACTGAAGGCGGCTTCATGGACGGTTCCAGCTGTATTACCTGCCATGCCCGGGCCGGTGTTTATGTCAGTGAAAACGATGAGATCGATTTCGCCCGGCTTAGTGTCTTCATGCGCAGTATCACTGACTATGGCTATGCCCGCAGCGCCAATGGCATTCCCAATCCATCCTGGTACAACGTCAGTGACAATCCGCCCAGGCTGGAGGTACTGCAGACCGATTTCATCTGGGGTTTCCTGAATGCACAACCGCTGGATGACTAAGAGAAAGTAGTGTTAACACTTTATTAAAGAACCATGATGGGGCGATATCTCTAGAGCAGTAACCAGAATGACGATGCCGCCCCATCGCGCCCCTGCCCGATCTCATCCCACGCCTGAACTCAGCCTTTATTGATCTGACACAACCCCCACCAACAACATCAAACACCTTCCAACATTGATAAACATCAATAACCAACATCACAAACAATGTTTCAATTCGCCGCCCTATAGGCTGCTTTTCTGCAATCCCGGTAAACGCTGTTTACCCTCCCGCAGACAGGGTTTCCGTTCCCGCGGGACTCAGACTACCAGTGAGACAACCACTTGAACGTTGAGATGAAAGGCATTTGCAAGGCTTTCGGCCATGTGAATGTCCTGACCGATATTGCATTGTCGATTGCCGATGGTGAAGTGCACGCCCTGATGGGCGAGAACGGCGCCGGCAAATCCACCTTGATCAAGATCCTGGCGGGTGTCTACATCCGGGACAGTGGTACAGTCACCATTGATGGCGTGCCGGTGGACGCCTGCAGTATTGCCGCTTGCCAGCAACTGGGCATCGCCTATGTGCACCAGGAACTGAACGTCATCAACGACATGTCCATTGCCGACAACCTGTTCCTCGGCCGTGAACTGCGCAACCGGTTCGGTTTCATCGACCGTCCGCGCATGAACCAGACCTGTGCCGAGCTGCTTAACGAGCTGCATCTCGAACACCTATCGCCTGATACCTTGATGCGCCAGCTCAGTGTCGGCTATCAGCAGATGATCGAAATTGCCAAGGCGCTGCTGATCAATGCCCGCCTGATCATCCTGGATGAGCCCACCGCGGCACTGACAGACAAGGAAATCCGCACACTGTTCACTATTGTGCGAAAGCTCAAGGCACAGGGTGTCAGCTTCCTGTATGTCTCGCACCGGATGAACGAGATTTTTGAACTGTCTGACCGCATTACCGTCCTGCGGGATGGCCGTTATATCGGCACCTGCCAGACCACCGACGTGAATGAAGATGATCTGGTCCGGATGATGACCGGGCGGAGCATCGACAACCTCTACACCGCCAGTGAAGCCATTCCTGGTGATATCGCGCTGGAACTCCGTAACCTGGGTTCAACGGGTAAGTACGAGGATGTCAGTTTTACCCTACGTGCTGGTGAAGTCCTCGGCTTTGCCGGTTTGATGGGCGCTGGACGTTCAGAAGTGATGCACGGCATTTTCGGCAGCTATCCTGCCGAAACCGGTGAAATCCACGTTCACGGGAAACCGGTAACCATCAAAACCCCCCGTGATGCCAGCAAACACGGCATTGCCTTTGTCGCCGAAAACCGCAAGGAAGAAGGCCTGATACTGGACTTCAACCTCACCGAAAATACGACTCTGCCTTCGCTCAACAGCTTTAGCAAAAACGGGTTGGTCAATGACGCCGCACTGGTTACCACCACGGATAAGCACATTGCCCGGTTGCATATCAAGACCAGCAGCCGCGATCAGAAACTGAAAAACCTCAGCGGCGGCAATCAGCAGAAAGTTGTGCTGGCCAAATGGCTGGAAACCCGGCCCGACATCCTGATTCTGGATGAACCCACCCGCGGCGTGGATATCGGTGCCAAGAAAGAGATTTACGACATCATTAACACACTTAAACAACAGGGTGTCGCCATTATCGTCGTCTCCAGTGAACTCTCAGAAGTGATGGGAATTTCGGATCGACTGGCCATTATGCATCAACGCCGGCTGGTCAAAATCGCCGACACAGACACCCTGACCCAGGACCAGGTTTTGAAATACGCTTTTACAGGTGCCCAGTAATGTCTACCCTTTCAGCCAGCGCCGTCAGCCCCCGCAGGAAGCCCAGCCTGTCGGAGATTTATGAGAAGTATGGCCTGTTCGTTATTCTGATCGGGCTGTGTGTACTCTTCACCTGCCTGAACCCCAATTTTTTCTCGCTGTATAACCTGCAGAATATTTTTAAGCAGTCGTCTATTAACGGCCTTATTGCCTTTGGTATGACGTTTGTCATTCTGCTGGGCTGTATTGATCTGTCCGTCGGTTCTGTACTGGCGCTTGTCGGTTACCTGACCGGTGTCATGCTAGTGAACTTCCAGCTGCCGATCGCCATTGCTCTGCCTGTGGCGCTGGCGCTGGGTATTATCCTGGGGCTTATCAATGGTCTGCTGGTTGCGCGGGTCAAACTGCAACCCTTCATCGCCACACTGATTACCATGACCGTTTACCGCGGGCTGACCCTGATCATTTCCGATGGCATGCCGGTGCGTAATATCGGTGATGTGTCGTCCATGATCGCGTGGATCAACCGCGGCAGCATCGGCATTCTGCCCGTCTCCATGATCGTATTCCTGGTGGTGCTGGTCATCCTGATGGTGCTGCTGCACAAGACCGTTTTCGGCCGTCAGCTCTACGCCACCGGCGGTAACGAGGAAGCCGCCCGGCTCTCCACCGTGCCGACCGACAAGATCAAGATTCTGGGTTATATGCTGTGCGGCCTGCTCTCCGCCATGGCCGCCATTCTTTATATCGCCCGTTATAACTCGATCTATCCCAACGCCGGCGTCGGCATGGAACTCGATGCCATTGCCGCTGTTGTCATCGGTGGCACCAGCATGACCGGCGGCCGCGGACGCATCACCGGCACCTTTATCGGCGTGCTGATCATCGGTGTCCTGAATAACGGCCTGAACCTGCTGGGCATCTCCTCGTTCTATCAGGAGGTGATCAAGGGGCTTGTCATCCTGTTTGCTGTCGTTATCGACATCAAGAAGAAGTAACGCCTTACACACTGTCATTAGGAAGCGTCGTCGTACCATGAAAAAACTACTGGCCGTATCCTGCCTTGCCCTTGCCGCAACTGGTTTACTGGCGGGCTGCTCTGATCAAAACAGCGCGGATACCACCGCCACCGATCAGAAGACCATTGCCCTGATGATCTCCAACCGTTCCAACGAGTTCTTCGGTGTACTGGAACGTTCTGCGGTCGAACAGGCAAAAACCCTGGGTTACAACATTGAAGTGTACGACGGCGGCAACGATGCAACCCGTCAGCCCAGCCAGGTGGAAGACGCCATTACCAAGGGTGTCAGCGCCATCATCATCAACCCGCTGAATCAGGACGCCACCCGCAGTGTGCTGAATGACGCCATTGATCGCAACATCCCGATCGTGTCCGTTGACACCACCGTCGCCAATGTCGACATGCTGGCCCGCGTTGCCACCGACAACGTCGATGGCGGCAAGTTTGCTGCGGAATGGCTGGTGAAAAAATCTGGTATCAACCCGGAAGAGCTGACCGGTGTTATCCACATGCAGGGGCTGGACGGACACACCGCTCACATCACCCGTGCCAAAGGTTTCACTGAGTACCTGCAATCTGAAGAAGCAGGTACGGCCTGGAATGCGCTGACAGCCGATGCCCAGAAGTACATTCGCCTGACCGGCGACTTTGCCCAGGACGTGGCACAGTCTGTACTGGAAGCCAAGTTGAGCGCCCTGGACCCAGCCGGCAAATACGTGATCTACAACGAAAACGATGTCATGGCGATTGGCTCCATCGGCGCCATCAAGAACGACAGCCGTTTTAACCTGAAAAACTTCACCATCATCGGTTTTGACGGGTCTTCGGAAGGCAAGCGCCTGATCGATGAAGGGGATATGCAGGTCACCATCGTTCAGGATTTCCAGTATATCGGTGAACATGCCGTGAATGTGTTGGATGATTTCCTGAGAAACAACGCCATGCCCGTCAATCCCGATATTCCGGTTGAGGTCATCATGTACCCCAGCGTACAGAACCCTCGCGGCTAATCAGCAGATTCAATGCCCAGTCCGCACAGCGTCAAACCTGTGCGGACACCTTACATTCAGGACAGCAGGCAAGCTGCTGTGACAGTCTTTCACTTCCGGCAACGATTACGCGCATGTTTCTTGGTATTGATCTGGGCACCTCCGGTGTCAAAGCCGTTCTGCTGTCTGACACCGATGCCATCATTGGCCAGGCCAGCGCTCCCCTAACCGTTTCCCGCCCACAACCACTCTGGTCAGAACAGCATCCGGATGACTGGTGGCAGGCGGTCTGCGCCAGCATTGAGAGTCTCCGGCAGCAACATGACCTGTCCGGTGTGCAAGCAATTGGCCTGTCAGGGCAGATGCATGGTGCCACGGTGCTGGATCATGATTTGCGCCCACTGCGCCCCGCCATTCTCTGGAATGATGGCCGAAGCCAGACGGAGTGTCTGGAGCTGGACAAGCTTGTACCCGAATTGCGCGCCATTACCGGCAACCAGGCCATGCCGGGATTCACCGCCCCTAAACTGCGCTGGCTCCAGAAACATGAACCTGAAATTTTTTCCCGTATTCATAAAGTGCTGCTGCCCAAGGACTATATCCGGTTGCAACTGACCGGTTGCTGTATATCGGATCTTTCTGACAGCGCCGGCACACTCTGGCTGGATGTCGCTAAACGTCAGTGGTCAGAAACCATGCTCGCCAGTTGCGGGCTGACGCTCGAACATATGCCCGAGCTGAAGGAAGGCTCACAAATAACCGGTTATTTAAAAACCGATATTGCACAACAGTGGGGTATGGACCCCGTACCCGTTGCCGCAGGCGGTGGCGACAATGCAGCTGGCGCTATCGGTACCGGTGTGACCGAACCGGGTCAGGGTATCCTGTCCCTGGGAACCTCTGGCGTCATCTTCGTGGTCAGTGACGACTATCGCAGCAACCCCGCCAACGGCGTACACAGTTTCTGCCATGCCCTGCCTGACCGCTGGCATCTGATGTCCGTTATGCTGAGTGCCGCCGGCTGCCTGGACTGGCTTGCCCAGCTGACGGGCGCTGCCGATGTCCCGACGCTGTTGGCTGAAGCAGAACAGTCACAGCCTCAGGAAAGCCTGTATTTCCTGCCTTACCTCAACGGTGAACGTACGCCGCACAATAATCCCACGGCATCGGGCGTTTTCTTTGGTATGACTGGCACCACGACTCGCGCCCAGCTGACTCTGGCAGTACTGGAAGGCGTTGCCATGGGATTAAACGATGGTCTGGAAGCGCTGCACGCAACCGGCATTACCATCAATGAAATGACGCTGATTGGTGGCGGGGCCCGCAGCCCCCTCTGGCGACAGATACTTGCCAATATATTAAACATGCCACTGAGTTATCGCCGCGGTGGTGAGGTGGGACCAGCGCTTGGGGCTGCCAGACTGGCGCGGTTATCACTCTATGATGATAAGCCTTCGGACATTACAGAGGCTTGCCCAGTACCGGCACTGCTTGAACGCATTGAACCCAATCCAGAGAAAGCCTGTCTAGCCCAACTGCGACAAGAGAAGTTCAGACGTCTTTACCTGGCTCTAAAAGACGAATTCCCAAGCACCTAGTGCCACCAAAACAAAGGGGACAGCGACAACCTGTTCCCTTTTCCTGACAGATGACGTGGCCAGGATAGATTGCGTAAAAAGGCATTACCGCCATGCAATGTCTTGTTTTACCCTTCGCGTCCATATCTACACCTAAACTCTCTGATGCCAGTGATTAAGGCTGGATTCGCGTCTGCCCGTTTGAGACACTACCCGGAATTACCAGAATAAATCAGACTGTGTTATGGATATGTTGTCGCTTCTGTCCAGCTCTCCCCTGCTGTTTATCACACTGACGCTGATCCTTGGCCTGTTGGTGGGCAGCTTTCTCAATGTCGTGATTTACCGGTTGCCGGTGATGATGCAGGCCGACTGGAAACAGCAATGCCAGCAACTGCTGGATCCGGATAAAGCACCTGAGGCAGGGGAACGCTTTAATCTCATTGTACCGGCATCCACCTGCCCTTCCTGCCAGCACAAGATTCGCCCGTGGGAAAATATTCCCGTACTCAGTTACCTGTTCCTGAAAGGACGCTGCAGTCAGTGCAAGACAACCATATCCCCCCGTTATCCCATTATTGAGGCGGTAACCGGTGCGCTTTCCGCCCTGGTCGCCTGGCATTTCGGATTCACCTGGCTGGCACTTGCGGTACTGGTGCTTACCTGGTCGCTGATCGCCCTGACCATGATTGACTACGACCACCAGCTCTTGCCGGATTCCATCACCCTGCCGCTGGTCTGGCTGGGTTTGATCTGCAACAGTTTTGGTTTGTTTACTACGCTGGAAGCGGCCCTGTGGGGGGCTGTTGCCGGTTATCTCAGTCTCTGGTCAGTCTATTGGCTGTTCAAGCTGGTCACCGGCAAGGAAGGGATGGGCTATGGTGACTTCAAACTACTGGCGGCACTCGGTGCGTGGATGGGCTGGAGCCTGTTGCCAGTGATTATTTTACTTTCCTCTCTGGTAGGCGCCATTGTCGGACTTTCCCTGATCCTGTTCCTCGGCCGGGACCGAACCATACCGATTCCCTTTGGCCCGTACCTGGCAGCTGCGGGACTGATTGCCATGTTCCAGGGGGAACAACTGGTCAATACTTACCTGCGTCTCACCGGACTCTGATTAACACCCTATGAGCACCTTGATTATTGGCATTACCGGCGGTATCGGCAGCGGCAAGACCGCCGTAACCGATTACCTGGCCAGCCTGGGGATCACCATTATTGATGCCGATCAGGCGGCTCGTGTCGTTGTGGAACCGGATACCCCAGCCCTGCAGGCGATTGCCGAACACTTTGGCACGCAGATTTTGCAGGAAGACGGCGGTCTGGATCGCCGGGCATTGCGCAACATTATATTTAACGACGATGAAGAACGACGATGGCTGGAAGCCCTGCTACACCCGTTGATAAAGGAAGAAATGCTGAACCAGCTGTCACAGTCCCGGTCACCGTACAGTATTATTGTTTCACCATTACTATTGGAAACGGATCAGCATACGATGGTTGACCGCATCGCTGTGATCGATATTCCCGCAGAGCTGCAGGTACAACGCACCATGGCGCGGGATGGGATCGAACAGAGTCAGGCGGAAGCCATCATGAAAGCCCAGGCCGCCCGTGAGACCCGACGGGAAAAAGCGGATGATGTAATAGACAACAGTGGTTCACTGGATGATCTGCACCAGGTTCTGGATCAGTTGCACAACACCTGGCTGGAAATAGCATCCGAACGGGCATCTGATTAGTGGCCGACAGGTTGTAGCGAGTTCATCACAATACGGATCACCACTTCCCTGACCCGGTTAACCTCCTCACGGGTATGGCGGGTATCCTTAAGCAGGTTCAGGGACGCCGCTTCCATCGCCCAGATAAGGGTGTAAAAGACCATGCGATCCGGGGCTTCCAGCCCTAGGTCGAGCATCTTATCGTGGAACAGTTCGACCATGGCGTCGTAACCCTGCTGCCGATACACCGCCAGCGGCGATTCTGAACGCATCGCCTCTTCTTCCAGCAGTCTCAGCAAAGGGCCGATATAGCGATGGCAATCAAAAAACAGTCCTACCGAACGCTCGACCAGTTCACGTAACGATGCAGACTCTGACGCCATCATCTGCAATTGCCCCATCATCAGGTCAACGCCTGCCCGATAGGTAGCTGCCAGTACCGCCATCTTGCTGGGATAGTATTTGTAAAAGGTACGACGGGAAACGCCTGCCGCCTGGATAAGATCATTGACCGTCACCGGCTCAATGCCTTTCCCGAGAAAAACAGGAATACACTGCAGCATGATCTCAGTGGCTGCGATTTCACCCTGATCAGACAGGATGCCGGCTTCGGTTTTTTGCTGCCGAAAGAGGGCTTTCCGTCCGCCGAGCTCTTCAAACACCTGCCGGATAATCACCAGGCTGTCACTCCCCTGTGCGCCTGCCATGATGGTTCTCCCCCAACAATTGTACTTTCCGTCAGCTACCGGAATACGGTATAACGATGTCCAGAACAGCCGTCCGCCACCCGGGCGCCTGCCAAGCACGAATATAATAACAGCGAAGTGCCTGATCACAATGAGAAGACGTTGCCTGTCGCCTGACCGCCTGCACCGGCTGACACCATTCCTGTTCGCCATTGGCCTGATGTTACTTCTCCCTTCGGTTCATGCCGCCAAAGCCCTCTGGTACCTGGGCCAGAAAATACCGGATGTAACCCGCACCTGGCAGTCCCACGACTACCGGCAGGCTACGGATGCCCTGAAAACCATTGATGAAAAACAGCCTGATGCCCTGCCCCGTCGTGGCGGTGAATACACCGGCGCCGTCTTTGAACGCTTGATCAATGAAGAAAATTTCCGCCCGCAACTGGATATCTATGAGTCCCTGGATTTCCGTCGGGAAGAAGCTTCGCGAATCCTGTTTTCCCTCAAGGAGATCATGCGTCTGTATTTTGATTTTTCCGCGTCAAGACAGCCTTATGGCAAGGAAGCGCTCAGTCTGATGAGCTATTCCATTCGCCAACAGGCCGTATTATTCGACCTGACCGTGGAATTCTGGCTAACCCTCAGCGAGGAAGACCAGCAAAGTCCCGAACGACTGGAGGGCCTCAATGACACCAAGGCGGCAGCCGCCATGCTGGCGTCCAGCGCCCTGGATTATCTCAACCTGCATCAACAGTTCGACCAGCAGGCCCTGATCCTCTACAGCTATGAACTGGGCAAGACCTGGCCGGAGCTGTTTGTCCACCTGCCGAAAGCTGAAAGGGAGCGGTTATTGGTCAAAGTCGTGCAAATCAGCGAAAACCACGATCTGGATGAGGTGCAAAAGACCCTCTCTGAACTGCTGCCGGTCCTGACCAAAATCCATGATGGCATTGGCTGAACGCTGCCCTTTACCCTCATTTCACGGAAGTTTCGCGGTTTTCATAAGCAAATACCCAACCGGTATTTGGGCATACGAACTCTTCCTGCCTATGGTTGTCTTATCTATAAATCATCTAGAAAAACGGCAGGAATACAGTCAGTAGTTATTAACTCGGGACTGTCAGGATTTGCCGGTAGTGGTAAGAGGCAACTTCATGGGCAGACTCTCATTGAACACAATGGTGCTACTGGGCGCCATGGCGGGGCTGGTCAGCGGGCTGGGCGCGCCTCAGCCGGTGCTGGACACCGCCGCAGTAGTATCGGACCTGTTTATCCGGCTGCTGCGTCTGGTCAGCGCACCGATCATTTTCTTTGCCCTGCTCTCCACCCTGACGGGCATGAAAAACACCACCCATGCCAAGAAGCTGGCGGGCATGGTGCTGAAATATTCCCTGCTGACAACATTGATTGCCGCCACGATTGCACTGGCTGTCTTTCTGGTCATTGACCCGGTTCGCGGTGTCACCGGGATGACCGGTACCACTGAAGGCACTGTCACTGGCGGGTATGGGCAATACCTGTTAAGTCTGATTCCGAACAGCTTCGTTGCCCCTTTTGTCGATAATCAGATTGTCAGTGTGCTGCTGCTGGCACTGTTGCTCAGCATTTCTATTCTGTCACTGCCGGAACGCAAACGGGATATTCTCCATGAGCTGTTTGACAGCCTGTTCTCAGCCATCATGCGCATGACCGGCCTGATACTGCTTCTGCTGCCTTTAGCGGTCTGGTCGTTTGTCACTGATTTCTGCCAGACACTGGAAAACCAACAGATGCTGGCAGCGATATCACTCTATGTCGCCTGCATACTGATTGCCAATCTGATTCAGGCCATTATCGTGCTACCCGGCATGCTCATGCTCAAGGGGCTTCCCCCATGGAAAATTTTCAAGGGAATTCTGCCTACACTGACTGTGGCGTTCTTTTCCAAATCATCCAGCGCAGCGCTACCTTCTGCGATGGAGAATGCCGAGAAAAAGCTGGGCATCAGCAGTGAAATCTCCCGATTCAGCTTCCCACTGTGTATCACCATCAATATGAATGCCTGCGCGGCATTTATCCTGATCACCGTACTGTTCGTATCCATGACCTATGGTGTGACCTATTCCGGACTGGAACTCGTCAGCTGGATATTTATTGCAACATTGGCGGCATTCGGTAACGCTGGTGTGCCGATGGGCTGCTATCTGTTATCCAGCACCATTCTGGCTTCCATGAATATTCCACTGAATATCATGGGCGTTATCCTGCCGGTGTATGCACTTATCGATATGCTGGAAAGTGCCATTAATGTCTGGTCGGATACATGCGTGACCAGTGTTATTAATAAAGAAGTAAACGAGAGTGATTACATTGCTATTAACAATTAAATCACCTGTAATCCTTCTATGAAAAATATTCATTCTTTTTTCTAAGAAAAAATGATCTCAACCATTTGCACTGGTTCAAATCATAAAGCGCAACCAGTACAACTTGATTACACAATGAGGCGTAGTTCATAGAGCCACGCCTCACGTCGTTAATGCTTTGAAGTCAAAAATGGGCGAGTAAAATTTTCTGTATCCCCATCCTTCACCAAAACCGTATCTTCAATCCGAATACCACCAAACGGCTTTAGCGATTCGATGCGGGACCAGTTAAAGTCCGCACAACCTACATGTTCACTTAACAGTTGATCAATGAAGTAAAGGCCGGGTTCGATAGTAAACAACATATCGGGTTCGATTTTCCGCTGCAGACGCAATGCCGGATAATCCGGATGCCGCCCCACTTGTGCGCCATCAGCGCCAGTCAGCCAACCACCGACATCATGGGTCTGCAAACCGATGAGGTGCCCAAGACCATGGGGGAAAAATGTCCGGGTATACCCACGGTCATATATAGCTTCTGCTGGCAGACGAACGAGATCAAAGTCACTGAGCACACCGGCAATACGGCGGTGCATGGCATCATGGAATTCCCCATAGGATATACCCACCCGGATATCACTAATAATGCCCAGCTGTTCAGTATGCATACGCTCCACCATGTCAGCAAAATCACCCTTTTCAGCCGCATAGGTACGGGTAATATCTGCATGGTAATTCCTGAAACTGGCGCCGGCATCCATCAGGAAAGAATGGCGCTCTGCTGGCGGCTCCCGGTCATAGTCATCATAATGCAGTACTGCGCCATGCTCGTTCAGTGCCACGATATTGCCATACGGCAACTCACACTCCCTGTGCCGACTCGCTGCGAGATAGCGCAGGTGAATATCAAATTCAGAGAGCCCTTCATGGAAGGCGTCGGCCGCGGCCTGGTGAGCATGGGCGGCAATCCGGTTGGCTTCGCGCATGCAGGCCTGCTCATAAGGGGTTTTGTAGGCTCGGATCCAGGTCAGGTAATGCATCAGTTCCGGCGGATTGATTGCACCTAATCCCCAGCTACTGAAGCGGCCATCTTCGTAACCCAGCAGCGCAAACCGAGACAGATCCTGAGGCAGACAATCCCGCAGCTGATCAGGACGATCGATAACCTGGATATCCAGGGCATTCGCCCAGTAAGCGTCTGCCGGTTCCGGCGCCACATGCCAGTAATCACGGGGTTGATAATGCATCAGCTGCACCGTCTCACCCGGCACGAAAATCAGCATGGACTCCGGCGCCCCGCGTGACGGCACCCACTGTCGAAAGAAGGGATTGCCCCAGAAAGGATAGCCCTGATCATCCTGAAAACGTCGGTCGGGAGAACCGGCCGGGATCACCACCCCGTGATAATCTGCCAGCGCCAGTCCTTCGGTATAACGTTCCATCAGTGTTGCCACATGCCGGGCAAAGAGAGAAGTCCAGTCTGTCATTGATTGCATGTCCTGCTGCGAGCCGAGAGGGCTCAGGATTGTCTGTGCTCGATAAGATTCAGATCGATGTTACTGACCCGATACGACACTTGCCAGACATTAACAAAATTTAATGAAGCGCCCATGCGACGGTCATCTCACGCCATTTATACTGCAGTCACTTGAACACGAGGATATCTCCATGGAAAAGCGACGGTGCACCGTAATGGCCAAAGCCATTCGTCAACCAGACAATCGCCGCCTGTACACCATTCTGTTTGCCCTGTTGCTACTGGCCGGCAGTCTGTCCATTGGACATGCCATGGCCGATTCGCCCAGGGAACGGGCTCTGACCTGGCAGGCCCTGCAGCAGGCACCCTATACACCAGAACAGGCGCTGACCGACACACTTCAAGCCTATCCTGGCATGATCACTGAGTATGAAGTGGATGATGAGAATGGCCATCTGGTTTACGAACTAACGTTGGTGTCTGCAGACTTCCGAAAGGCTCGGGAACTGACCATTGATGCACTCACCGGCAAAATAGTGGAAAACAAACCGGATGACCTCGACAACTGGCTACGTCAGCGTGACAATCGCATCACTGCACTGCTGGCAAAAAGCACGCCCCTGGTAGACATCCTGAAACGTTTTCAGGAAAACACCAACGGCCATGTGGTTGAAGCGGAGCTCAAACTGGAAAAAGGCATTCTCTTTTTTGAACTTGAGGTCAATCACGAAGGAAAAATCACCAAACACCTGGTGGATGCCGGCAGCGGAAAACCGATTCCGGTTTATGGCGATTTCTGACAGCGCTGGGACAATTCCATGAAAATTCTGGTGATCGAAGACGACACCACCACACGTAACTACATCGTCAAGGGATTCACTGAACAGGGACACAGTGTCGATACCGCAGAAGACGGCCAGCAGGGTCTACTGCTCGGGCTGGAGAAACGTTACGACCTGATCACCCTGGATCGGATGCTGCCTGGCCTTGATGGCATGAAAGTACTGGCATCCTTGCGCGCCTCGGGTATTACGACGCCAGTATTGATTCTGAGCGCTATCGGGGATGTGGACGAACGGGTACGCGGACTGCGTCAGGGCGGGGATGACTATATGACCAAACCCTTCGCCTTTGCCGAGCTGCTGGCCCGGGCGGATCTGTTAATGGCCCGTGGACAGCGTGAGCCAGAGATGACGTCGACACTGTCAGTCGACGACCTCGAACTCAATCTGATTACCCGTGACGTCCATCGCAATGGTCGAACCATCGACCTGCAACCACGGGAGTTTCTGTTGCTCCGCTACCTGATGGAACATGCCGGTCAGGTCGTCACCCGTACCCTGTTGTTTGAGGAGGTCTGGCATTACCACTTTGATCCCGGTACGAATGTGATTGACGTTCATATCGCCCGCCTTCGGCGCAAACTGGAAGCGGAACACGAATCTCGCCTCCTGCACACTGTACGGGGCGTCGGCTACACACTGAAGGCTTCCTGAAACAAGGAATGATCAATGAACCGCATTGCCTGGCGCTCCTCTGTCTGGCGTTACACCGCCATGTATACCGTGCTGGTACTGGTCATTATCAGCCTGCTGGCAGGCGCCACCTGGTGGCAGGCGATCCGTGCTCTGCAACGTCAGCAGGAACAGACCATTGTGCGGGAGCTTGCCCAGTTCCGGGAGCTGAGTGAGGATATATCACTCTCGGACTTCCGGCGTGCCGTATACGACAGAATGCGATTGTTCCGCCGCGTCATGATTGCCTGGGACTCACCTGACGGTATGGTGGGTAACCTGAATGCCCTGCCTCAAAGTGTTCAGCCATGGCCACTGGCCAGCCGATTCATTATTTTCAGCCCTTCGCTCATTGACCACTCACGGCTGCGTGAAGTGATTGGCAGCCGAATAGATACCCGATACGGCCCGGTGGTCCTGGCCATCGACAGCAGTGAACTGGACCGTGTCGCTGCCCGGGCCAAGCAGGCGGTTGCCCTGGCAATGATTGGCGCAATCCTGCTGACAGGTATTTTCGGCTTTATCCTCTCCCGCCGCCTGTTCCGTCGTATTGACAGTATCAACCGGATTACACAGGAGATTGAAGACGGGAAATTATCGGCACGACTCCCCGTGAATATTCAAGGTGATGAGCTGGATTACCTGTCGGACCGGGTCAACCATATGCTCAACCGCATCGACGACACAATGCACTCGATTCGCACTGTCACAGACAGTATAGCCCATGACCTTCGCACGCCACTGGCCCGGTTGCGCCTGCGCCTGGAAAACCTGTTGACCGAGCAGCCTGAAGACAGCCCACTGGGTGATGAGCTTGAGATCACACTGTCTGAACTGGATCAAATACTGGCTACGTTCCAGGCAATACTGGAACTCTCCAAACTGGAACAGGGCACCAGTCATCGACATTTTGAAACGCTCTCCATGCGAGAGCTCTGGCAGGATGTTATTGAACTCGCAGAACCACAGGCTGAAGAAAAGCAGCAGACCATTGCCTTACATCATAACAATGCTTTACAGATAGACGGCGACCGAAGTCTTCTTTTCCGTATGTGTTACAACCTGCTGGATAATGCGATCAAGTATTCGCCGGAAAACAGTAACATCGATATAACAATCAATCACCATGGCTGGAGTATTGCCGATCAGGGTTCCGGCATCCCTGACGAAGAAAAACAGAAAGTCTTCCGGCGCCTTTATCGCATCGACAGCAGTCGAACCTTACCAGGCTATGGACTGGGCCTGTCACTGGCCCAAGCGGTTGCCAGACTGCATGGTGCCGAGATCGAACTGACGGACAATCATCCCGGACTGAATGTGACCATCACCTTCCCTGAACAGCCTTGAGCACAGGCAAGGCGATCTTTTGTATCAGAGCCGCCTGACAACGTTTCGCATACCTTGCCCTAACAGGGCGAGATCTTCACGACTCATGATGTACGGCGGCATGACATAAACCAGCTTGCCAAACGGTCTGACCCAGATGCCTTCTTCCACAAACATCGGTTGAACCGTTTGCATATCCACCGGTTCTTTCATTTCAACAACACCAATCGCGCCGAGTACACGGACATCCGCGACAGTGGATAACTCGGCCAATTGTTGGAGTTCTTCCTTTAACGCCACTTCAATGCCCTTGACCTGAGATTGCCATTCCCCACGATTCAGAATATCCAGGCTGGCACCTGCGACACTACAGGCCAGGGGATTCGCCATGAAGGTCGGGCCATGCATGAATACCCCATTATCCGAAATGGTATGGCTGACCTCATCCGTACAGAGCGTTGCCGCCAGTGTCATGTAGCCGCCGGTCAGGGCCTTGCCAAGGCACATAATGTCTGGTGTCACGCCGGCCTGTTCGCAGGCAAAGAGCGTTCCCGTTCGCCCAAAGCCCGTGGCAATTTCATCCAGTATCAGCAATACACCAAACTCCCTGCAGAGTTCTTTCACACGACGCAGGTATTCCGGAGAATAGAAGCGCATACCACCCGCACCCTGTACCACCGGTTCAAGGATCACCGCCACAAGGTCTTCATGGTTTCCACGAATCGCGTCAGTAAACTCATCCAGATAGCGTTCTTCCCAGGTATCGCCATACCGGCACTGCGGCGCTTCAACAAACACATGTTCAAGCAACATACCGCGAAACAGGCTGTGCATACCGTTCACCGGATCACATACTGCCATCGCCCCCAGGGTATCGCCATGATAACCATTTCGTACCGTCAACAGGCGTTTCTTGCGGGTATTCCCCAAGGACCGCCAGTACTGGATCGCCATTTTGATGGCAACCTCTACAGAGACCGAACCGGAATCCGCAAAAAAGACAGTCGACAGTCCCTCGGGCGTCATGGCGACCAGTTTTTTAGCCAGCTCAATCGCCGGCTGATGGGTCAGCCCTCCGAACATGACGTGCGCCATATTCTGCGTTTGCCGTGCAATGGCAGCATTTAATTCAGGATGGTTATAACCATGAATCGTTGACCACCAGGATGACATGCCATCCACCAGCTCCCGGCCATCCGTCAATGTCAGCCGCACCCCAGAGGCTGACGCCACCGGAAATATCGGCAGTCGGCGTGTGACCGAGTTGTAAGGATGCCAGATGTGTTTTGCATCAAAGGTCAGGTCATCCTGACTCAGACCGATGGAATTCTCATTGGAACTTGCTTGCAAAACGGCCACCTCTTATCGATAAAAATCGCAATACTCACCCCGCCCGCTATACCCATTCCGGTATCGCCAGCAGCAAGATACGTCAAAACCCAATAACCAGGCAGCCTATTATATCTTCTCCCTATGAACAACACGGACAAAAGCCTCTGGAATGCCTTCTACCCGCTGTAGTTGGATATAATTAAATTGATAGACAAACCGCTGACCTGACGATGCGTATATGGAAATACTCAATAGCGGATACCTCAAGGGTGACAGCCTGAAGGAAGCTCACTTGCCTTCTGCACTGGCGAGGGCACTGGCAGCCATTGCCCAATACCATTACACGCCTGAAACACACGAATTTGACTACCAGGCCTGCGCCCACTCAAAATCCTACGAGCACTATCTTCAGGTTGTGAATGCACTTCAGGACTTTGAACCCGCATCACTGGCCGATACGGATGAGAAAGTCGCCTTCTGGCTCAACCTGTACAATGGCCTGGTAATACACAGCGTCATCCACCACGAGGTCTGCGGCAGCGTCAGGCATCACAACGGTTTCTATACCTATAACTGTTATAAACTCAAAGACCACCATTACAGTCTGGATGATATTGAACACGGCATCCTGCGCAGCAACAGCCCAAAATTCGCGGCCTTCTGGCGTCCCTTGAAAAAGAAGCACCCGGGTTATCAGCATGCATTGCCAGAATTAGATGCAAGAATTCATGCCGCCTTGTTCTGCGCCACGATTTCCTGTCCTCTCTTACGCATTTACGACCCTGAACACCTGTCGAAGGTACTGGATAATACCGTCTCAGACTACCTGTTAGCCTATGTCTCTTTCCATGCCGGAAAACAACTGCTGACGCTGCCTAAAACCTTTTACTGGTACCGGAAAGACTTCGGGACAGACCGTGAGTTAATCGCTTTCGTGAGGGAAAAGCATCCGTCCTGCGATGTAAGGCAGGCGCTGGCAAAAGCAGGAGAGAACATTAAATTCGATTTTCGTGATTTTGACTGGAGTCTGAACTCAACCCGATACCAATGGCAGCAATCCGAGCTGTAAGCACGTCAGGATTCGACTATGCATATACTCAATGACCGTTACGTAAACCTCAAAAAAATCAACGTATCAGCTCTGCCTAATGAACTCGCTGCCAGGCTCGGTGATCTTTACCAGCGGTTTTATAATGACGTACAGCATGAATTTGACTACCTGGCCTGCGAGCATTCTCATGAATTTGCACGCTACCTCCAAACCGTGGAAGGGCTGACAGCCTTCCACCCTAAACAGTTAACGGACCATGACACCCGTCTGGCTTTCTGGCTGAACCTCTACAACGGCCTGGCAATACACGACATCATTCACAATCACATTGGCGATAGCATCAATAGCTGCAAAACCTTTTTTACCAAAAACGGTTACCAGCTGGCTGAAGGGGTCTATTCCCTGGATGATATTGAGCACGGCATTCTGCGCAATAACCATTCCAAGCATGCTTCTCTCCTGCTCCCTCTCAGCAAGGATCATCCGGGACGGAAACACTGCCTGCCCGACATCGACCCACGGATTCATGCAGCCCTCTTTTGCGGGACACGTTCCTGCCCAGACCTCAGGGTCTTTCATCCTGATACCATTGATGCCGAACTGGATGCCATTACCCGGTTATACCTTGCCAACAATGTTTTCTTTGAACCCGATACCGTGACGCTTAATCTACCCCAGAAGTTTCACTGGTATCGTGACGATTTCGGCTCCAAAAAGCAGATGCTGGCCCTGATCGGCAAGATCCATTCAAAGCCTGAAGTCCGTTATGGTATTCAGGAAGCCAGTGACACGCTGAAAATCCATTACATCGACCACGACTGGCGCCTCAATCAATCCAGCAGTCTTCGCTAAACATGAACTGGTTCAAAGACAAAAGCTCCAATAGAAACGCTAAATATTACGATTGGAATTACACTCGCTCATCATGACGAGGTCGCCTACAATAGCGGCCTTTTTCTTCCCTTGTCGCAAAAAAGGGAGTCAGCAGCGAGTACCGACACACCATGAGCGCCCTGTTCGTTAACCAGATGACCACCATCGACTTCTCCTACCTGTGCCCCGAACGCGGGCTGGTCGGCGAGAGCCTGATTGTCGATGTTATTCTCAACGGCGATCTGAATGATGAAGGCATGGTCTTTGACTTCAGCCATGTCAAAAAGCAGATTAAGCAATCCATTGATCACTCAATGGATCACACCCTGCTGGTTCCCGCAGCGTGTGCGGCGATTGAGTATTGCCAGGAAGATGGTCGTATCGACGTCACCCTTCACACCCACGAACTGGGCTACATCCAGTGCCGTGCACCAGAGCAGGCGATCACTCTGCTGCCACTTTCTCAGATCACCCCCGTAGCACTGCAACCCCTGCTGGAACAACAGGTTATGGCAGACCTTCCGGAGAATGTCAGCGGTGTCGAACTGCGCCTTTACCCTGAAACCATTGACGGTGCCTGGTACCACTACAGCCATGGCCTGAAAAAGCATCAAGGGGATTGTCAGCGTATTGCCCACGGCCACCGCTCTGCCATTCAGATCCTGCTGAATAATCAGCGCAGCGAGTCCCATGAGCAAGATTGGGCGAAGCGCTGGCAGGACATTTACCTCGCCACCCGGGAAGATCTGCTCACCACATTCACCGTTCAGGACCGTGAATATCACCGATTCGGCTACACCGCCCAACAGGGCTATTTTGAAATTTCCCTGCTGGCCAGTCGGTGCTATCTGATTGACACCGATACCACTGTGGAACTGCTGGCTGATCACATGGCAAAGACTTTGGCGAACGAAAACCCGGGACAAAACGTCCGGGCTATTGCTTACGAAGGTTTCCAGAAAGGTGCAGTTGCTGATGCACAATGCCAGCCATCAATGCATGCCCTGCTGCCTGACAACCAAAATCAGTAAGCCAAAAACCAGCCGCCACTGAATTGTTTCAGCCAGCGCCTGGGCCTGCTGTTTGCAGCAGCGACAGGATGTCGCGGTAGCGATGCAGGACAGGGAAAGTCCTGTGATCGCGGCGAAAAACAGCAGGCCCAGGCGCTGGCCACCCCGCTCTCAAATCCCTCCAAAAACCAGTACACTCCAACAAGGCAATTATAATGATAATAATTATCAATATAATTTAGACCAAAAATAAGCACGGAAATCCTGATACACAACCATCGAATTAGAATGACACGGGTTGGAACACTCCATGACAAGAATGAAAAAGGTCTTACCGATTCTGGCAATCTCTGCCGTACTGGCAGGTTGCGGACAAAATGATGCACAGGACATCTCAACGTCACAAAGCAGCCAGATAAACCCCAGCATTTCACACGAGGCCATTGTCGAGCAGTATGCCAATGTTGCCCACGCTACGTTTGAAGATGCCCTGCTCACCGCCAGAGCGCTACATACGTCCATCAGCACACTGATTAAGAGCCCAACGGAAGCCAATCTGGACGCTGCCAAAGCAGCCTGGATCGCCGCCCGGGTACCCTATCAGCAAAGTGAAGTCTTCCGCTTCGGCAATGCCGTCGTGGATGACTGGGAAGGCCAGCTCAACGCCTGGCCGCTGGATGAGGGTCTGATCGATTATGTCGACAACAGTGCTTATCAGGCAGAACTGGGCAACGCTGGTGCTGCGGCCAACATCATTGCAAACCTTGAGATCCAGGTTGGCAATGACATGATTGATACCAGTCATCTTGCACCCTCACTATTGGCCAACCTGAATGAGCTGGGAGGCAGTGAAGCCAATGTCACAACCGGCTACCACGCCATTGAATTCCTGCTTTGGGGACAAGACCTGAACGGAACAGAGCCCGGCGCCGGTAATCGTCCTGCCAGTGATTACGCGACAGGCGATGACTGCACCAACGGCCATTGCGAACGACGCGCCCAATACCTGACAGCAGCAGCTGAACTGCTCGTCATTGACCTTGAAACCATGGAAGCGCAATGGCGCTCAGGACAAGACGATAACTACCGTCAAACCTTACTGAGCGAACCTGCCGAACAGGGCCTGCGTAAAATGTTGTTCGGTATGGGTAGCCTGGCATTGGGGGAACTGGCCGGTGAACGGATGAAAGTCGCCCTGGAAGCCAACTCCACCGAAGATGAGCACGATTGCTTCAGTGACAATACCCACAACTCACACTTCTATAACGCACTGGGTATTAACAACGTCTATAGCGGCAGCTATACACGAGTTGATGGTACACAGATCAGCGGCCCCAGCCTGGCCGACCTCGCCGCCGCTGAGAACCCGGAACAGGCAAGCGCCATCAGCAGCAAATTTGTCCGTACCCAGGCCGCGCTGCAAGCCATGGTCAATGCGGCTGAACAGGGACAGGCGTTTGACCAGCTGATTGCGGCGAACAACAAGGAAGGCAACGCAATTGTTGAGCAGGCTATCAGCGCACTGGTTGAAGAAACGGCCGCTATCGAGCAACTTGCTGCACTGGCCGGTATCAACAACCTGAGTCCTGATACGGCCGACCATACGTTCTGATAACAATATTCCTGACGCACAGGCAGGGACGCTGTGCGGATAACATATGAACGGTAAACACTGATGTCTGTTTCTAAAAAGCGCCACGCTAAAACCCTGTTGGCTGCTACCGGAGTGGGTACTGTTTTGGCGGCAACAGGTTTTGCCATTGCGATGGCAACCGACAACGCCGATTATTCCGCCCCGGAACCCAATGAACACCTTAGTGGCGGTAAAGCAACGGTATTCAACCAGACCCGTAATGCGTTTTCCCTGCCTTCTGCCAATATGGCGGTCTCCCGTCGCTTGGACTTCAGCGTCGGCAACAGTTTCTTTCGTAACCCCTGGGTTATGGCGCCGGCCAGCACCGATGCCCGAGATGGACTCGGCCCCTTGTTCAACACCAATGGCTGCCAGAATTGCCATATTAAAGATGGCCGTGGGCACGCACCTTCAGGACCTGACGACACAGCCGTATCCATGCTGATACGCCTGAGTATTCCTGCTATTACTGCCGCACATAAGGCACAGCTAAAAACGGACGGTTCCGTTCCTGATCCCGTTTATGGCGGACAATTGCAGGATTTTGCACTTCTAGGCGTCGCACCAGAGGGAAAAATCCGGGTAACTTACAGCTACCAGACAGTGACCTTTGCCGATGGCGACACCGCAGAACTGCGCAAACCGTCGTTTACTATTGAGGACAAGGGTTATGGTGAATTCCATCCGGATATCATGTTCTCCCCAAGGGTCGCACCACCCATGATTGGCCTGGGGCTTTTGGAAGCCATTCCTGAACGTACGCTTCAAGCCTATGCAGACCCCAATGACCATAACAATGACGGGATTTCCGGACGACTCAACCAGGTCTGGGATACCGAAAAACAAACGACAACCATCGGACGTTTTGGCTGGAAAGCCGGCCAGCCAAACTTACGACAGCAAAATGCTGCCGCTTTCAATGGCGATCTCGGCATTACCTCAGGCTTATTTCGGAAAGATCACTGTAGCGAAAGTCAACAAGATTGCCTGAACAGCATTAACGGTGGCGACCCTGAACTCTCTGAGGAAATCCTGAACTTTGTCACCTTTTACTCCCGCAATCTTGGCGTACCTGCACGCCGGAATGTTGATGCACCGGACGTGCTCCGAGGTAAACAGCTTTTCAACGAAGTTCAGTGCGCTGCGTGTCATATCCCCCAGACAACGACGGCACAACTGACCGGCCAGCCAGAACAGTCCGGCCAGACCATCTGGCCCTATACCGACCTTTTACTCCATGACATGGGCGAAGAACTGGCGGATAATCGCCCTGAGTTCCTTGCGACAGGGCAGGAATGGCGAACACCGCCACTCTGGGGTATCGGTCTCACTAAAACAGTCAATGGCCATACTGAATTCCTGCACGATGGACGGGCCCGAAATCTGACGGAGGCCATCCTGTGGCATGGGGGGGAAGCGGAACAATCCCGGGAACATTTCGTGGCTATGCCCCGTCATGACCGCCGGGCGCTGCTGGCTTTTCTGGAATCCTTATAAGTCCAAAGCAGTATGAAATCTATTGCCATTGTCGTACTTACATCGCTGTTGCTGGCACTCGGGGGCTGCTCGAACAACAATGACTCAGAGCGCCAACTGGCGGAGCATTCTTCCAAACGGGTTATCCTGGCGCTGTATCATCGTCTTGCATTCCAGGCTGAACAGTTTCAATCCTCAGCAGAACACTTTTGCCAGACATCCTCACAGCCCGCATTCAATGAACTGCAGCTACGCTGGCGCAACCTGATGGGCGCCTGGCTGGAAACAGAAGTGATCCAGTTTGGCCCGGTTATCGAAGAGAACCTGTTGTGGCAATTTCAGTTCTGGCCGGACAAGAAAAACTTAGTTCAGCGGAAAGTGGAGCAACAACTCCAGAGTCATGCCAAAACTGACATCAGTGAAGCGAGTGTGGTCATACAAGGGCTTTCAGCCCTGGAATATCTCCTGTTTGAGCCATCCATCAACACAGCAGAGCAGCTGAGGCAACAGCCTGAGCGTTGTCAGTTATTGCGCGATATTGCGCAACATGTACATGACAATGCCTCCCTGCTCAAATCCAGCTGGAAACCGGGTAACGGCAGCTGGCATGAGCAGTTTATGGCGCTGCCAGATCAACGACAGGAAGCGGGTATTCCCAATCCGGTCAGTACCCTGATGGTGAACGGTCTTCATACCATGCTGGAGCGGGCCTACAAAAAGGTTGTCCTGCCCCTGGGAAAAAACGGGAGAGGCAATCCCTATCTGGCGGAGTCATGGCGCAGCCGCAATTCCCTTGAAAACATTGCCGCCAATATCCGGGGCGCTCGCCGCTTTTATGATGGCGCCGATGGATTTGGTCTGGATGACCTCGTCAAAGCCTCCCCCAATGGCAGCGATCTGACCATAGAGGTACACCAGGCGTTTAATCAGGTTGAACGTTCACTGGCTCTGGTCCCGCAACCGTTATCCCTTGCGGTGACCAACCCGGATTCCAGAGCTGCGGTAGAAGCGCTGGCTAACGACCTCAAAATCCTCTGGGATCTCTTTGGCAACGAAGTCCCCAACGCGCTGGGCATTGTGCTAAGTTTCAATGCCAATGATGGGGACTGATAAGAGACAGGCTGCTGGTTATGCCCACTCGCCGTACCGTACTGAAGCACATGGTGACCGGTTGTACGATGACTGGCCTGTTACCCTGGATATCCGGCTGCAGCAGCAACCCACCGGAACGTCTTATTTTCAGCACCGCACGCGATCGACAGGGACAGTTTTCCGCACGTATTGCCTCACCTGATCAGGTCTGGCAACACATTGTGCCACTGCCTGCGAGAGGACACGGTATTGCAATACATCCGACACAGCCGGTAATCATTTGCTGTGATCGACGCCCCGGCCAGAATCTGCATCTGATTGATGGTCGTAACGGCGCTTTGCTGAAACGTATTGGCAGTCAACCAAATCGTCACTTCTACGGCCATGCTACGTTCAGTGCTGATGGTAAAAAACTGTTTGCGGCTGAAAATGCCCTGAACGATGGCCGCGGCATGATTGGTGTGTATGAAACCAGCCACTACAACAAAGTGGCTGAGTTTTCGGCCCATGCCATTGGCCCCCACGAGATTCATCTGCATCCGGATAACCGGACACTGGTTGTAGCCAATGGCGGCATCATGACCCACCCGGCAACCGGCAGACAAAAACTCAATCTTGCAACGATGCAGCCACGGCTAAGTTACATCGATAGCCATACCGGTGAGCTACTGGAAGAACACAGTTTCCAGCACCACCAGCTCAGCATCCGCCACCTTGATATCGCCCCGGATGGCACCGTCGTCTTTGGTATGCAATACCAGGGCGATTCTGCAGATATCCGGCCACTGGTTGCCCTGCATCGTCGTGGAGAATCTATCCGACCAATGCAGGCTGATGATGCCGATTGGCTGCAACTCAATCAGTACATTGCCAGCGTCTGTGTACTTCCTGAAGCAGATACCATTGTTACAACCGCCCCAAGGGGAAATACGGTTACATTCTGGCGCCTCAGCGATCAGCAGCTAATGAATACGGTTTCAGTTAATGATGCTGCTGGCGTCACAGCAATAAGCCAACATACAGCAGTTGTGAGTAATGGCATTGGAGAATTAATCCATTACAGCTGTCGCGCGGGAAATGGGCAGGAAACACAGCGATTGTTATACCCGAATTGCCAATGGGATAATCACCTAACAAGCTAAAGCAACAATGTTATCAATTCTAATCTTACATGCTATCTACGTACCACTTTATTTATGAACCATTTTGAAAAATGCCAATCGAAACATAACAATTTCATCGAACAATGGACATAACATGGATCCAGCAACTTCCTCTACTCAAAAACAAACAGATAAATACACAGTCATAGCAAAAAGAGAACATCATTCCCCCCCGTCTATAAATATCAGATCAACTTCTGGAGCTATGAAGCTGCAACGTAGTCATTCATTTCCAAAACAGCTGCAATTATTATATAGAGAAATATCTACCAACAACGTCACTTTTATTCTGAGTCATACTTCATGGACTATCAAGCATGGTGAAAACCAAAACATCATTTATTTTCCATTTAACATTAAAATTGGAAATTTGACGTTTCCCTTGCACCGTATAAAATTCGAAGAGCGTGATGAACGACTTATAGAAGCCATCCGCACCCTAAGCTTTTGCCCAGAAATACAAATAAAGCATGAACCAGATCAAAACTATAGTTTTCCAATAAAACCATCTTACAACTTCAGCACACTACTAAAAAACGGCACAACTTTTCTTAAGTTAGACGCCAATAAATTTAATTGCTTTGATTTTATAATCTATTTAAAAACTGGCCAAGAAGACCTAAGATGTGAACGATTCACCCTAACTAAAAAATGCCCATTAATTCGAAGCCAAGACAATACTGGAAAATCAATCGTATTGTCTCATGACGAGCAAATCCATGCAGCGTTAGTCATCAGTCCGACTGAACTGACAGTCTCATATCTTGGCAGGAAAGGGCTTTTCTTTTGTCGTTTAGGTGATCTTATTGAACTTTATCAACAACATGAAGGAAAGCCACTTGAAGTCCATGAGTTAACCATATCAATGAAGGCTGAAGGCTAAATCATTCAAATTAAGCGACCTTGCATATTAATCATCAAAGACTCCCGAACATTGAAGCTCTCTGTTTCTGGCGTCACTCGCTGCAAAAGACCATCAATCAACAACATGGCGTGACCATGAACATTCGCCCAGCAGTTATTCGCCATCAACCAGACCGGTTGATCCACCATAATGCCCTGCTCAATTCCCTTTTCGATGATGGCGTAAAGTGCCCTGAAGGCTTGTTGTGCCGCTTCCTGCAACTCCGGATGGTTTTCCGGGTGCTGAATCATCGGGCCGAACATCAGCTTGTACTTAGCAGGATTGGCCACGGCATAACGAATATAGGCCTCACCACAAACGAGTAAGGCCTCATCAGGACGATCAATCCCCTGGCTCGCCTCACAGATAAAAGCTTTCAGTGCGAGATACCCTTCTGTCGCCATCGCCGCCAGCAGGCATTCCTTGTCAGGAAAGTGGCGATAAGGCGCCGTCTGGGACACACCAATATCCCGGGCCAGTGCCCGCAGACTGAGCTTTTCCGGCCCGTGCGCCTCCAGATGCCGGAACGCACACGCCAGCAACGCATCGCGCAGGTTGCCATGATGATAAGTGCGTTTGCCCGTCGTCATTGCCTGTCCCCAGTTCTGTGGCGTTTCAAGTATACCCAAATGGTCTGAATAAAGATTTTCTTGTTCAATGTTATTATTGTCAACATTGTTGACAGTGACAACATAGCCCCCTACATTTCATCATTATGGACAAGCGCAATGACTGCGCACCAATAACGACAGTCCTCAGGGCAAAGAGAATCGAACGTGAAAACAGCAGCCGTAGGCCGTTCCCGTGGAAGGGTGCTCGTATCTGTGCTTGTGCCAGCCTTCATGGCCCTATCGCCAGTCAGGGCAGACACTGCACCGTATGACACCACACCATTGCAATATCAGGAGACCACCCGTCCCATACAGACGAGTGGCCAGCTCACCTACAAAGCCACCCAGAAACTGTCCTTCAAAACGTCAGGTCCCGTGGCCAGCATTCAGGTAGATGAGAGTGATACCGTTGAAAAAGACCAGCTACTGGCCAGTCTGAATACCGAAGAGGTCGAGGCCCAGGTGGCTGAAGCTGAGGCGCGGTACCAGGAAGCCTTGCGTAACCTTCAGCGCCTTCAGCGGTTGCACCGGCAGCAGGCCATCTCCCTGGACCAGCTACAGGCCGCACAGACCAGCGTCGATGTCGCTGAATCCCGACTGCGAATTGCCCGCTTCAACAATCGCTATTCGCATATCCGCGCCCCTGGACGTGGCCGGATTATTGAGCGTTTGATAGAACCGGGCGAATTGATCAGCCCCCAGCAGACCGCCTTCCTGCTGGCAGATGAGGCCAAAGGCTGGATTATGCGCACCGGTTTATCGGATCGTGATGTGGTGCGGGTACAGACCGGCGACCCGGCCACCATTCATTTTGATGCATATCCGGGCGCCAGCTTTACCGGCTGCGTGACAGAGATTGCCCCAGCCGCTGACAGCCGGACCGGCACATTTGACCTGGAGATCTCTCTGGATTCTCCACCGAAACGGCTTTACCAGGGATTCATCGGCCGAATAACCATCACACCTGCTGACACCCAGCGTATTGCACGACTACCGGCCAACGCCCTGGTCAGTGCAGAGAAAGGCCAGGGCATCATTTATGTGGCTGACCCGACGTCTGACCGCATCATTCAACACCGTGTGGATATTCTCTGGCTTGATAATCAGTCTCTGGCTATTCAAAGCAGCCTGCCTGAAGGCACGCCTGTTATTACCCGGGGGGCGTCGTTTCTCAAACCCGACGACACCGTTCAATCGGCTCCGGTAGCAAACAGGCAATAATCACCATGCAGTTACCTCGTCTCGCCATACAGAATCACCAGTTCACCCTTGTGATCACATTGCTGTTGATCGCGCTCGGCGCTGTCTCATTGGCCAGTATGCCGCGTTCAGAAGATCCCCAATTCAACTTTCCTGCCGCCATGATCAAGGTGATCTACCCCGGTACCGCGCCGGCGGATATGGAGAAACTGGTCGTCGATCCCATTGAAGAAGCCATTAATGAACTGGATGACCTGAAAGTTATCAAAAGTGACATTGAGGATGGCCTGGGTGTCGTACGGGTCGAGTTTCTCTACGGTACAGACCCGGATGAAAAATACGACGATGTGGTTTCAGCGGTATCACGCATACGGGATGACCTGCCCGATGCCATTCACCAGCTGACGATCGAGAAAATATCCCCTACTGACGTCAATATCCTGCAGATTGCCCTGATGTCGGATAGTGCCGGTTATGCCCGCCTCAAGCGCCAGGCAGAGAAACTGGAAAAACGCCTTGAGCGCATCGCCGGCATCAAGCGTGCCGATATTGATGGCTTCCCGGAGCAACAGGTCGAAATTGCGGCGGATCTCGACAAAATGCGCGCCTTGAATATCAGTATTGCTGAACTGGCAAACGCGATTCAGTCATCCAGCATCAACCTGCCTGGCGGGCATGCATTGTCTGGCGAAGAACGCTTTACCGTCCGCACCAGTGGTGACTTCCGTACCTTACAGCAAATCCGGCGCACAGCGGTTCGGTCAAAACCTGGCAGTGTCGTTTATGTGGAAACCATTGCCGATGTCCGCCTGAGCGATGCGTTACCCACCTACCATGCCCGGTTTAACGGACAACGTACGGTGTTTGTCTCCGTGGTACAGCGCAAGGGCAGTAATATCATGGCCGTCATGGCGGCACTGAAAAGTACGTTGGCAGAATTCAGCCAGACCCTGCCCGACGATATCACCCTTGAGCTGGCACACGACCAAAGCATCAGTGTCGATGAACGGATTAACGGATTTTTCAACAACCTGCTCCAGGGGCTGGCACTGGTTGGCGTCATGACAGTGCTGGCATTGGGAGGACGCGCCGCCTTTGTCATCGTGCTGGCGATACCGATGTCGGTACTGATCGGTATAGGCTGGCTGGATCTCAGTGGATTTGGTTTACAACAGATGTCGATTGTTGGCCTGGTGGTTGCGCTTGGCCTGCTGGTCGATAACGCCATCGTAGTCACCGAAAATGTCGGCCGTGTCCGTCGCAGCGGTCATGACAGCGCCAATGCGGCAATGAACGGCGCCAGTCAAGTTGGCTGGGCGGTCGTTAGCGGCACACTGACAACGATTCTGTCGTTTTTTCCGATTCTGCTCCTGCAGACCGGCGCCGGCACCTTCCTCCGCTCCATGCCGGTAACCGTCATTCTGACGCTGCTAGCCTCCCTGGTGATTGCCCTGACCCTGACGCCTTTGCTGGCCAGTAAGGTGCTTGGCAAAGGAGATCAGAAGACGCCTTGGCTGTTGCGCAAGATTCAGGTACTCGCCAATGGTCCCTACAGCCAATTGCTGGAACATTCCCTGAAACACCCATGGCGTGTGTTGCTGCTGTCTGTCGCCCTGCTCGTGGGATCACTGGCACTGGTGCCTCTGGTCGGCGTCAGCATGTTTCCCAAGGCTGAAAAGCCCATGCTTCTGGTCAATATTGATATGCCGGAAAATGCCAGCTTTGATACCACCTGGGAGATGGCACTCAACGTTGAGTCAATATTGCGGGACTATGACATCGTGACAAACCTGGCCACCAATGTCGGCAAGGGCAATCCCCGTATTTTCTATAACATTTTCCCAAAACGACAGGTGCCTAACTTCGCCCAGATCCTGGTACAACTGGATACCGGACGACTGCAGGTCGTCGAGCCTTTTATTGAAGATATCCGACAGAAGTTTAACGCCATCACCGGGGCAAAAATCACGATCAAGGAATTCATGCAGGGGCCGCCCTATGAAGCACCGGTTTCCATCCGGGTGGTGGGTGACAACCTGGAACAGGTGAGCCTGGCAGCTGCCCATGTGGAATCCATCTTTGTTGCCACTCCGGGTACGGTGAATGTCGATAATCCACTCGACAAACCGCGTATTGATCTGCAGGTCCAGATTAATCGGGAAAAAGCCGCCATGCTGGGCGTGCCGATTTCCAGCATTGATCAGGCCGTCAGAGCCAGTCTGGTCGGACAGCCCGTCGGTCAGTTCAGGGACAGTAACGGCGATGACCACACCATTCTGGTTCGTGCAGCCGGTGAACGTCCCAAAGTCGATACGTTCAACCAGATCATGGTGGAATCAGCCAACGGCGCACTGATCCCTTTGAACCAGTTAGCCAGCCTGACCCTACAAACGACACTGGCACGACTTCAGCACCACAACCTGGAGCGAATGGCGCGTATTACCGCCGATATCATGCCCGGTTACCTGACCGAAGACATCACCAACGAGATCATCGAACAGCTGGATCGCTATGATTGGCCAAAAGGTGTCAGTTATCAGGTGGGTGGTGAACAGGAAAACCGGAAAGATTCATTTGGTGGCATGAACCAGGTGTTGCTGGTTGCTTTGCTGGGAATATTTGCCGTTCTGGTGCTTCAATTCCAATCCTTCAGCCAGCCACTGATTATCTTCACAGCGATTCCGTTTGCAGTCACCGGCGCGATTGTCGCCTTGTGGCTGACAGGCTACAGCTTCTCATTTACCGCGTTTGTCGGGCTCACCTCCCTGGTGGGGATTGTTGTGAATAACTCGATCATTCTGGTGGATTCCGCCAATCAGCATCACGAACAAGGGTTGAGTATTCATGATGCCATGCAGGAGTCGGCCCGCGTCAGGCTGGTGCCGATACTGTTAACGACACTGACGACAATTGGCGGACTACTGCCTCTGACCCTGGAAGGTTCCAATATGTGGTCCCCCATGGGCTGGTGCATTATTGGTGGCCTGATAACGTCTACTCTGTTGACGCTGATCGTTGTCCCTGTGCTGTATACCCTGTTCAGCAATACCACTGAACGACACTGTCCAATAAAAAATGCACAGACCGCAGCGTCTATTTCAGGGGATTCCTCAGGCAACTTCTGAAAACATACCCTATCTTTCTAGACAGCCAACCGGTTCGGGCTTTTTAGCCTGGACCGGTTTATACCGTTATCGCTTTCCCATTATTCAGACAGAGTCATTACCATGAACTGTCAGCAGCTGACCGTCACACACAAGCAGGCGTGGCACAGCGCCACCAACCATCCTTTCCTGCTGGACTGCCGAAGCGGCAACCTGCAACCTGCACAGTTCAACCGCTGGCTGGAACAGGATTACCTGTTTGGCATTGAGTTCACCCGTTTTTTTGCCGCGACATTACAGGCCGCACCTCCCAACCACTTTGATATCCTCCTAAGCGGCCTGACTGGCATCAAAGCAGAATTATGCTGGTTTCATACGACGGCAAAAGAACGGAATCTGAGCCTCCACAATGCACTGTTACCCGCCGGCGAAGAATACTGTCGTTTTTTGATTGCCCTCAGCCACCGCCCGTATCCGGTATTGGCAACCATTCTTTGGGGCATCGAAAGCACTTACAGTGTCGCCTGTCGGGAACCGATGGCATCGCCTTACGATCAACTGTTTTCCTATTGCGCCAGCGATACCTTCAAAGATTACGTGCATCAGCTGGAGCAGATTGCAGATGAGGCGCTTACGAGTGCGACCGAAGAGACCCAGTCAGAAACTGAAGCCGAATTCCTTATAATGTGCCGTCATGAAAAAGCCTTCTGGCAGATGGCCTATGAGGCGGTCGCCTGAACGGAATCCACCCATAAAAAAACCGCACCTTAAGGTGCGGTTTTTTTAGCAGTGAACTGCAGGGGGATGATTACATCATGCCGCCCATGCCACCCATTCCACCCATGCCGCCCATATCAGGCATTGCAGCAGGCTTCTCTTCGGGCAGTTCTGCAACCATGGCTGCAGTGGTGATCATCAGGCCTGCGATAGAAGCAGCCGCCTGCAGCGCAGAACGGGTGACCTTGGCAGGATCCAGGATACCCATTTCCATCATGTCGCCATACTCGCTGGTAGACGCGTTGTAACCGAAGTTACCTTCGCCTGCACGTACCTTGTCAACGACAACAGACGCTTCGTCACCGGAGTTGGTAGCGATCTGGCGGATAGGTCCTTCCAGTGCACGCAGGGCCAGAGCGATACCGGCGTTTTGCTCTTCGTTGTCACCCTTGACGTTGATAGCAGACAGGGCACGGATCAGGGCTACGCCACCACCAGGTACCACGCCTTCTTCAACGGCCGCACGGGTTGCGTGCAGAGCGTCTTCAACGCGCGCCTTCTTCTCTTTCATTTCAACTTCAGTGGCTGCACCAACCTTGACAACGGCAACACCGCCAGCCAGCTTGGCAACACGCTCCTGCAGCTTCTCACGGTCGTAATCGGACGTGGAGTTCTCGATTTCGGCACGAATCTGCTCTACACGGGCAGCGATGTCAGCCTGGTTACCCGCACCGTCGACAATAGTGGTGTTGTCCTTGGTGATAACAACACGCTTGGCGGAACCCAGGTCTTCCAGGGAAGCGCCTTCCAGGCTCAGGCCCACTTCTTCAGAGATCACAACACCACCGGTCAGAGTAGCGATGTCCTGCAGCATGGCCTTACGACGGTCACCGAAACCAGGTGCCTTAACAGCAGCAACCTTGACGATGCCACGCATGTTGTTAACAACCAGAGTTGCCAGCGCTTCGCCTTCAACGTCTTCTGCCAGGATCATCAGCGGCTTACCAGCTTTGGCAACGGCTTCCAGGATCGGCAACAGGTCACGGATGTTGGAAACTTTCTTGTCGAACAGCAGAATGAAGGGGCTCTCCAGTTCTGCAGACATGTTGTCCTGCTTGTTAATGAAGTAAGGAGACAGGTAGCCACGGTCGAACTGCATACCTTCTACAACGTCCAGCTCGTTGTCCAGACCGCTGCCTTCTTCAACGGTGATAACGCCTTCCTTGCCAACTTTTTCCATCGCTTCAGCGATGATCTTGCCGACAGTTTCGTCGGAGTTGGCGGAGATGGTACCTACCTGGGCAATCGCTTTGCTGTCTTCGCAGGGAATGGACATCGCGTGCAGCTGTTCAACAACGGCAACAACGGCCTTGTCGATACCACGCTTCAGATCCATCGGGTTCATGCCAGCGGCAACGTACTTCAGACCTTCGTTAACGATGGACTGCGCCAGAACGGTAGCGGTAGTGGTACCGTCACCCGCTTGGTCGTTAGCCTTGGAAGCCACTTCCTTGACCAGCTGGGCGCCCATGTTCTGATACTTGTCTTTCAGTTCGATTTCCTTGGCGACGGAAACACCATCTTTGGTGATGGTCGGTGCACCGAAGGACTTCTCCAGCAGGACGTTACGGCCCTTGGGACCCAGGGTTGCCTTGACGGCGTCCGCCAGGATGTTAACGCCTTCCAGCATCAGCTTGCGTGCGTCATCACCGAACTTGACTTGTTTTGCTGCCATAATCGTATTCCTTTAATCGGGCTGCCCGCGTTACGCGGCCAGCGATAAAACTGGGTTAAAACAGCTGAAATCGATGGGAAGCGACGAGCGCTTATTCACCTTCGACAACGGCCAGGATGTCGCTCTCGGACATCAGGATGTGCTCAACGCCGTCAATCTTCACGGTGTTGGAATCACTGTGGTAACCACCGAACAGGATCTTGTCACCTACGCTGACAGCCATCGGGCGGACTTCACCGTTTTCCAGCGGCAGGCCAGGGCCAACTGCAACGATTTCGCCACGGTTGGTTTTTTCACCCTTGCCAGGCAATACGATGCCGCCGGCAGATGTGGTTTCGCTCTCGAAACGACGAACAAGCACCTGATCACGTAACGGACGAAGTTTCATCGACTCTCTCTCCAACTGTTTAGCAAGTATGCCTAAAAAACATTACCAGCAGCTGTTTACGCCACAGGACGTCACAGCATGACCTTAAGGGTTAAGGTTGGGACTTAACGTCCCCGCCGACCCGGAAACGATGCGTTTGAGAACACTCACTGGCGCATCCGACCCGGCGGCAAGCGAACTGACAGTACCGCACTAATACCGAGCCCGCTTCGGCTGACACTATGAATAGGGGCTGAATTTTCGCTTTTCAACCCTGCCCTGCAAAAAAAATTCAAAAACGGTCAGACAGGCTGACAAAGTGTCAGTTTTACTCTTCACGGCGGTATTCGCCTTCAATAATTTCCGGCCTGCGCCTGCTGTTATCGGACTCAAATGGAGCGTCAGTACCTGCCTGATAAAAGCCAGTCTGGGTATAAGCACCCGCCTGCCAGCGTTGGCTGGCCAGCATGCGGTCTACAATTTTATGCCGTGTCAGGGGAAAGAGTCCGGTCAAGGCAATAATGTCCGTGATAAAACCGGGTGCCAGCAGCAGAGCACCACAGGCCGCTATGATGATGCCTTCCAGCATTTCCCGCGCGGGCACCTGACCACTGGCCATCCGCTCACGGGCCCGAAACAGGGTATTGAGGCCTTGCTGACGCAACAGGTAGATGCCCAATGATGCCGTACATAACACCAGCGCCACCGTCGGCAGGATACCAATCAAGCTACCCACCTTGATCAGCACCATTAATTCGGTAATAGGGAATAGCACCAGCAATAAAAAGGCAAAGCGCATGACGGTCTCCTTTAGACTTGCCTTTTATATGGAGATAAACAGGGGATTTTCAAGCGAGGACACAAAGCGATACGGGAACTTTACAGTTCCCGCAGACTTTATAAAGGAAGGAAATCAGGCCGCCTTGGCCATGGCGACCAGTGCTTTTCGGACATCACCCGCCGTGGTAACCGGCACATCAAAGGGAATACGGATGATCCGCTCACCAATCAGAACGTGGAAACCTTCGCTGTCGACACCTGCCATCTTTGGTGTCACACCTTCCGGCAGGACTTCACCGGCACTGAGGCAATACTGGATAATGGCAGCCTGGTGGTCATCGTTCATATGCTGCACCATGCCCTGCTCAACCTCACCAGCAAAGGGGTTGGTCAGCAGCAGTTCTTCGGGGTTAACCCAGTAAATCTCACCAAAACCGCCGATAAAGCGTGCCCGAACCAGCTTGATACGATAAAACTCAAAGTCGTGAGTCTCGTGATAACTACGGGACTGCGGGAAATAGCTGTAGTAGCGCTCAGCCGCAACCGGATCTTCAATTTTCACGGCATCGCCAACCCAGGTCAGGCGACCACCGGTCTGGATATCATCCACCTGACTCTGGACGATGGTCAGGGATACCTTGGAATCCTGACTGATGTTGCGCGTATGTTGTGCAATACGGCTGATCAGGATCACGAGCTGTCCGTCTGAGTCCAGGCAGTAAGGCGCCACCGAACCGAACGGGTAGCCCGGCATGGATACGGACTGGGTCGCCAGTACCCCCTGGTATTCGTTGAGAAGCAGTGCGCGGGCCTGAGAAGCCGCCTTCTGTCTGTCAGCCATGGTTCACTCCACTGGATCTGTTTCTGAATTGTATTGGCGCATTGTATGCAAATGATAACAATTATCAATAGCCTTAAGGCTATCACTTTTCGCTAACCACCAAACATTTACCCTCGTAGACGTCAAGTTGCGATAGGCCTCTCCATGACAGTGTTCATCAATCGCAATGCTATTAACAATAAATATAGGAAAAAGCGGTCGAATTTAAAAAGACCTCTATTCCACGAAAACAGGATTTTTTGGAAAGCAGAAAGAACAAAAATTGTTAGAAACAAAAACAGAAGCGCCATTTTAAAAAAACACGCCACTACCAAATAAACAAGTACTGAACTTTTGAATACAACTTTCGTCTTAACAAATGCGACATTAACAAATGTGTTGTAACAACCGTTCTTATCGATCTAATGGAGTTTACATGATGAAAACAGTCTCAACAGCTACCAAGCTTATTTTCCTGACGGCATTATCAATACTGGCACTGGCCAGCAATGCATTTGCTGATATCACAATCGCCAATAAAGGGGCCTATGTGATTGAAAGAGTGTGTATTAATGATTTCGATAGCGATACCTGCCAGAAAATGTCATTACCGGTAGGTCAGTCCTACACAATTCCAAGTAACCAAATCCCTGCTGGAGGTGCACAAATTGGCATTGAAGTCCTTTGCGCGGCTTATCTTGTGCTCCCGATGGCTGATGCACAAGGCATCACCAGCGCTTATGTTCAAGATGGCGAAAAGATTACATTAAATGGCATCTGTACTTACTTTGGTGCGGATAGCGGCGCAACCGTTATGCCACAGAGCAGCTCACCTATCGACTGGTATGTAAAGTTTAAATAAAAAACAGCCAATCTGGCATATAGAATCGCCTGATAAGCCACGCTATCAGGCGATTGCCCCCTTCCATACCATAATCCAGGCACTAGCGCCCTAAAAAAGACAATTTCATAACACCATAGAACTTTCCAAATCCAATAATGTCCAATTATTAAATGTAACCCACTTGGAAAGCTACCATGGCAAGCTATCAGTCGTTGGCATCTCCGTCGGCTTTATACCGTTCAAATAACCCATTGACTGATCAGAATGATTATCCGCATGCCGATTTGGTACCACAGCCGATATGGGGAAGAATGGTATCCATAAGACCACCCCGATATACTCTCATGGATAAGCTAAAAGAAAGGTTTAAAGGTACACAGCTATACAGAAAGATACGCCAAAGTCGCTGCATAAAAGCCTTAATTAATGAACTGGCAAGGCAAGACTTATCAAGAACGATAAGGAAAACTCACGCACTATCAAGAAAAAACCGTGAAGAGCAGAAAGCCGATCTTGAACAAGCCATCCAAAGAAATGATTTTTCATTCATACGAGGAGTTATCCGACACAATCTTTTAAATGACATGCAGTTGGCAGAGGAACACCGATACAATGAGCTTGCGGCCTTAATCATTGAAACGCTCCAGCAAACTTTAGAACAAAGGCCGAAAATAATGCAAAAAATGCTTTCAAAGGTAGAAGTGAGATTTAGGGAAAGATTTTACAACTACCTCATACAAAACAAACAAACTATGATATTGATGACTCAGCTAATTCCCAAGTTATGGCTCCCTCATAGAGCCATAGATATCCAAGCAGAACTGGCCGCACTGTTTTCTTCATCTACCCAAGATAATGATCATCAAAAACTCTTGGCATGTGGGTTAGTGACATCCCTCTGGGCTAACCCAGACGACTGGAATGTAGGCAAGATTTTAGTTGCCATGAATGGTGCAATATCTTCAAGGCTTATACACCTTAACACAACACCAAAATATGAAACCATGACAACAGAAGAGCGATTACATAAAAAAATTGTAGAACAACATGAAGAAGCCATAATAGCTATGCAGCAAGCCATACAGCCACTACAAAGCACACCAAAAAGAGAAGAGCTTAATCTGTTTCTCAATATAATCTATAAGATAAGAATGTGTTTATTCGAAAAAAAGATTGGGGATAAAATCTATCACTTTTCGATATTAAACAATAGTTACCTTGACGAACAATTGGAAAAGATAACACCTGCCACACTCTCACAACTCAAAGAAAGCATTAAAACTTCCCAGTTATCACCCCCATCATGCAATATAGATCTCGAGATCAAAAATGCTTTTGACTGGCAGCCATTAGAAGATGGCATGGGAGAAGAGCTCATAAAAACTGACCAAACACAAGGTGAACTAACCAGTCAACAGAACAAGATGGAAGTTAATGATTTTTTATGGCGAGCTTTACTTAGCACCCTATAACCATCCGTAAAAAACAACCTCATTTTATTGCCGCATATATCCTGTAGCTCGCATACTATTTCGCTTAGAAAGCTTTAGCTTATTCAGCCATCTAAATCCATTAATATCTGCCAAGTAAAACAATACTAACCAAAAGGCATAAATTTACCTGATTACCACTGTGGCTCAGCCAGCTTGAGAAGCCTTGCTGGCATGGGGCAAGTTCGCGCAGCCATGTAACCCAGCCTT